>NZ_JBHVWF010000033.1:0-63593 GCF_042882365.1 Streptomyces sp. NPDC058221
GCCCGGGCGGCGGCCCCCGGGGGGGGGGGCCGGCCCCACGGCCCAGGCCCTTCAGCCGACCAGCTCCACCGGATGGCGCCGGGCCGGCGCCCAGCAGCGGATGATGTCGCGTACGGAGACGATGCCGACCGGTCCGTCGTCGTCCAGCACGATCAGATGCCGGAAGCCGCCGTGCGTCATGGCCTCGGCAGCCTCCTCCAGGGTCCAGGTGGGTGCGGCGAAGACCACGTCGGTGGTGGTGTGGGTGGAGGCGGTCTCCACGTCGGGGTTCTGCCCCGAGCCGACCGCGTTGAGGATGTCGCGCTCGGTGATGATGCCGAGCCCGCAGGTGTCCGGGTCGTGGACGACAGCTGCTCCGATGCGGCGCGCCGACATCAGCCGGGCGGCCTGGCGGAGGGTGTGGGTCGGGCCGATGGTGAGGACCACCGTGCTCATGGCGTCGCGGACGAGCATGAAGGGAGCCACCTCCTTCGTGAAGCGACTGCGTGAGTCGATTCACAAGTTCACAAGTGGGGGGACTCTCAGAGTGGCACTGTTGGAGGACGGCAACAAGGGGTGGTGAAGATCGCCCGGGGGGCGTGCGGTGGTGCGGCACACCCCGTAGGCCCGGTATGCCTGCTCAGGGCCGTACGGTCCCGGCCCGGTGCGGTCAGTAGCGCTGGTTCAGATAGCCCAGCAGTTCGTGGTGGAGAGTCCCGTTCGAAGCCGCCGCGTTCCCGCCGCCCGGTCCGCCGACCCCGTCCAGGCTGGTGAACCGGCCACCCGCCTCCTGGACGATGACCGCGTTCGCCGCCATGTCCCACAGCGAGAGCTCCGGCTCCGCGCAGATGTCGACGGATCCCTCGGCGACCATCATGTACGGCCAGAAGTCCCCGTACCCCCGGGTGCGCCAGCAGGCCTTGGTCAGGTCCATGAAGCCGTCGAGGCGGCCCTGCTCCTCCCAGCCGGTCAGCGAGGAGTACGCGAACGAGGCGTCCGCGATCCGGTCCACCTTCGAGACGTGCAGCCGGGTCGCGGAGGTCAGGGAACGGCCGGAGAACGCGCCCGCTCCCTTCGCCGCCCACCAGCGCCGGCTCAGCGCGGGCGCGGACACCACACCGACCACCGGCTGGAATCCGTCCTCACCGGCCTCCATCAGCGAGATCAGCGTCGCCCAGACCGGCACACCGCGTACGTAGTTCTTGGTGCCGTCGATCGGGTCGATCACCCAGCGCCGGGGACCGGTCCCCTCGATCCCGTACTCCTCGCCCAGGATCGCGTCGCGTGGGCGGGCCCGATGGAGGTGGCCGCGGATCAGCTCCTCGACGGCCTTGTCGGCCTCGGAGACCGGTGTCATGTCCGGCTTCGTCTCGACCTTCAGGTCCAGGGCCTTGAACCGGTCCATCGTCGTCGCGTCGGCGGCGTCGGCCAGCACGTGGGCGAGGCGCAGATCATCGTGGTAGTCGGGCATGACCGTCACAGTATCGACCGTGGGTGAACGGAGCCACAGGGGCCCCGGAGGCTGCTTGAAGCCTTGACAGCCCGGGGGAGCGCGTCAACTCTGAAACGCAGGCCCCGGCGTGGGAGGCAACGATGCCGACAGCGCGAGAAGCACTGCTGGACGCCGCACACGCGGCCCTGACCACCCGGCCCTGGCCGGCCGTGCGCATGGTCGATGTGGCGGCCGCGGCCGGAGTCTCCCGGCAGACCCTCTACAACGAGTTCGGCAGCAAGGACGGGCTGGCCCGCGCCCTGCTGCGGCGGGCCGCCGACATCTATCTGGCCGGCGCCGAACAAGCACTGGGGTCGGCCGGCGGCACGGGTGACAGGCTGGCCGCCACCGCCGCCTGGACCGTCCG
The DNA here is from genome assembly GCF_042882365.1 of Streptomyces sp. NPDC058221. NCBI lineage: Bacteria > Bacillati > Actinomycetota > Actinomycetes > Kitasatosporales > Streptomycetaceae > Streptomyces > Streptomyces sp. NPDC058221. The sequence goes on from NZ_JBHVWF010000033.1 coordinate 1,839, forward strand.
GGCCACCCGGACGAACGCACTGGTCAGAGGCCTGCTCACCGGGTGCTGGGGAGAGCGATTACCCCGCCCTGCCCACCCGGCCGGGCCGCCTGGCTCGCTCGTACCGGCACAGCGCCGGGCCGATGCCGGACCGCCGACGCCCGCCGAACTGCTCGGCCAGGTCAAGGACCGTGCGGTGGCGGCCCTGGACGGCGCGGGAAGCCCGCCGCGCGACCCCGCGGCCCTGGCGGTGACCTGCGAGCTCGTTCTGCGGCTTGCCCTGTCGTACGCGCTGGTGCCCCCGCCCCCCGGGACGGCGGGGGACGGGGTGCCGCTGGTGCGGGACGTGGTGGAGCGGGCCGCGGGTGCGGCTACTTGACCCAGCCGACCTTGGTGTAGTCCGTGCCGGCCAGGCCGAACGCGCCGTAGTTGGCCAGGCCCTTGCGGACCGCGGAGATCTCCGGGCGCTGGTAGAGCTCGATGGAGTGGCCGAGCTTCCAGATCTCGGCATCGGCCTCGTTGTACAGCTTGACGGCCTCGGCGTGGTCGGTGGTCCCGGCGGCCTTCTTCAGCAGCCCGTCGATCTTCGGGGAACCGACCGAACCGAAGTTCTGGAAGAGGTTCTTCCCCTTGGGGCTGATGAAGACGGGGGTCAGCATCGTCTGGTAGACGGCATCGACGTTGCGGAAGCTGACGATGTCGAAGTTGCCGGTGTTGACGAACTTGTTGAAGTAGTCGTTCGCCGGGACGGTCTTGATGCTCACCTTGATGCCGACAGCGCCGAGCATCTGCTGCACCAGTTCGGCCTGGTCCGTCGCGGACGACGTGGACCCCGCGCTGAGTGTGTAGTCGAGCGCGAGCTGCTTGCCGTCCTTGGTGCGCGGCTTGCCCTCGCCCTGGTCCTTCCAGCCCGCCGCGTCCAGCAGCTTCTTCGCCTTCTCGGGGTCGTACTTGTCGAACTCGCTGGTGTTGTCCTGGTACCCCTGCTGGTTCGGCATGAAGAAGTGGTTGTTCAGCGGCTTCAGTTCGAAGGTGAGGTCCTTGCTGAAGCTCTCGTTGACGCCGGCGCGGTTGATCGCCGTCTGCACGGCATGGCGCACCCCGACATCCTTCAGCGGGCCGCGACCGCCGTTGAGGGTGATGTGCACCTCGTCCCAGCGCGCTCCTCGCCTGATGTCGGTGTCCGGGGCCTTGGCCAGGCGCTTGTAGTCCTCGGGAAGCAGCGCGGGTGCCTGGTCGATCTCCTTGTTGAGGTACGCCTCGGTCTTCGCCGCGGAGTCGATGACGCGGTAGACGACCGAATCCAGTTTCGGCTTGTTCCCCCACCACTTGGGGTCCGGGACGAGGGTGACGGTCTGGGCGGTCTTGTCGTACGTGCCGACCTTGAAGGAGTTTCCGGTGGCCAGGGCCTTCTGCGACCAGCCCTTGTTGAACTTCTCCGGGGTGTCGATGTACGAGGCCGGGTACAGCGGGTCGAAGAGACGCTGCCAGTCGGCGTACGGCGAGGAGAAGGTGATCTTGACGCCGTGTGCGTCGGAGCCCTGCTCGACCTTGGAGATCTGTTCGTAGCCCGAGGTGTCGACGGCTTCGAAGGCCTCGTCCGAGCCGTTCAACGCCTTCCACTGGGCCTGGAAGTCCTTCCAGCTCAGCGGCTTCCCGTCGGACCACTTGGCCTTCGGGTTGAGCTCGTACTCCACCACTTGGGGGCTGGTCGAGGTGACCTTCGCCGAGACGAGGAAGTTCGGGTTGGCGTGGATCGCACCCTTGGCGTCGGAGCCGAACAGGTCGGGAAGCACGGCCTTGATGATGTCCTGGGCGTCGCCCTGCTGGCCGTCGACCTGGTTGATGTTGTACTGCGTGATCCACTGATCGATGCCGAACCGCAGTGAGCCGCCCTGCTTCAGATCGCTCACCGGGTGGGCGTTGATGCTCTGCCCGTCGACCTTGGGCGCCGCCTGCTTCTTCGCCGCCTTCGCGTCCCCGTCGGAGGAATCGCAGCCACTCACCGCCAGGGTGGCCGACAGGGCTGCGGCGACGGCGATCAGGGTGGTTCTGCGCATCGGGTTTCATTCCTCCGGTTCGGTGCGGCCCGATCGGGGCCACAGGCTCCGCAGACCGTAGGTCGATCTGCGGGCCTGGCGGGAGGGCCGAGGGGGTGCTTTCATAGTTTCTTTGCATGTTCGCAACAATCAGCCGTCAAGCTGATCCCGCACGCCGACAACCTGCATCGATGGAGCCTGCCGCGATGGCGATCCCATCGCTCAGCTACTGAACGACCCAGCAAAGGACCAACACAAGTGGCCGCGTTCCTGGCCAAGCGACTCGCCTACTACGTAGTCCTGTTGCTGGCCGCCGTCTGTCTCTCGTACCTGCTGGCCTCGCTGGCGCTCGACCCGCGCGCGTACTACGAGGGGCGTCAACCGCCCCTGTCGCCCGTCTCCGTCGACCACCACCTCACCGCACTCGGGCTCAACGACCACGAGCCACTGCTCTCCCGCTTCACGACCTGGGTGGGGCAGTTGGCGCACGGGGACCTCGGGCAGACCATCGACGGCACCCCGGTGGGGGAGGAGTTCGGGCGACGGATCGGGGTCAGTCTCCGGCTGCTGCTCCTCGGCACCGTCCTCGGGACCGTGCTCGGCGTGCTGGCGGGCGCGTGGACGGCCATCCGTCAGTACCGGCTCTCCGACCGGCTGACCACCGTCGTCTCGTTCGTCCTCCTGTCGACTCCCGTGTTCCTGCTGGCCGTATTGCTGAAGATCGGGGCGATCTGGTTCAACCAGCGCACCGGCACCGAGGTCATCAAGTTCACCGGTGAGAAGAGCCCCGGAGTGGACTCCGGATTCTGGACCGTGCTCAAGGACCGGTCGGTGCACCTGCTGCTGCCGACCGTCTCCATCGCGCTCGGCACCATCGCGAGCTACAGCCGCTATCAGCGCTCCACCATGCTCGACGTCCTCGGATCCGACTACCTGCGCACCGCCCAGGCCAAGGGGCTCACCCGCAACGCCGCCCTGTTCAAGCACGGGCTGCGCACCGCGCTCATCCCCATGTCGACGTATTTCAGCTACGGGTTCCTGGCCCTGTTCACCGGCGCCACCTTCACCGAGACGATCTTCGGCTGGCACGGGATGGGCGAGTGGTTCGTCTCCTCCATCGGCAAGAACGACGTCAACTCCGTCGTCGCCGTCAATGTCTTCGCCGCCGTGATGGTCCTGCTGTCCGGCTTCCTCGCGGATGTTCTGCATGCCGCGCTCGACCCGCGCATCCGGAACGCCTGAACACCCGAGCACCGTCCCGAGGAGTACGACTGTCATGACCGCTGTCATAGAGACCGCCGCGGACGCCGCGGCCGGGGGAGCCGAGCCGCTGCGCCCGGCCGGACGGGCCGGCGTGGTGCTGCGCCGTTTCGTACACAACCGCGGGGCGCTCGCCGGAGGGGCCGTCCTGCTGCTGCTCTTCCTGCTCGCCTTCGCCGGACCGCTGATCAGCCACTGGGACTACAGCCACATCGACTACACCGCGCTGCGCGAAGGGCCGGGCGGCCGGCACTGGTGGGGGACCAACCGGATCGGCCAGGACGTCTTCGCCCAGACGGTCCGTGGACTGCAGAAGTCACTGCTGATCGGCCTGCTGGTGGCGTTGTTCTCGACCGTGCTGGCCTCCCTGGTCGGTGCCTGCGCGGGCTACTTCGGCGGCTGGACGGACCGGGTGCTGATGTTCGGCGTCGACCTGCTGCTGGTCTTCCCGGCCTTCCTGATCATCGCGATCATCTCGCCCCGGCTGCGCGGCGGCGGCTGGCTCGCCTTCGTCGGGCTGCTCGCGGTCTTCGGCTGGATGATCACCGCACGGGTGGTGCGCTCGATGACGCTCTCCCTCAAGGAGCGCGAATTCGTGCAGGCCGCCCGGTACATGGGCGTCGGCCCCTTCCGCATCATCTGGCGACACGTCCTGCCGAACGTCGCCTCCTTCCTCATCATCGACGCGACCATCGCGGTGGGCGGCGCAGTGATGAGCGAGACGGCACTCTCCTACTTCGGCTTCGGCGTGCAGTCGCCCGATGTGTCGCTCGGCACGCTGATCGCCTCCACGACCGGCGGCGCGGTGACGTATCCGTGGATGTTCTTCTTCCCCGCCGGGCTGCTCATCGTCTTCGTCCTCGCCGTGAATCTGGCCGGCGACGGACTGCGCGACGCGCTCGACCCGACGAGCGGACACGGCCGCGGTGCCACCCCCCACGCGAAGAAGAGCAAAGAGGAGAAGAGCCGATGAGCACGACCGACGTACTGGAAGTGGCGGACCTCGCCGTCGACTTCGGCGGTGTGGCGGCCGTGCGCGGGGTCGGCTTCACTCTGCGCCGGGGCGAAGTACTCGGTCTGGTGGGCGAGTCGGGGTCGGGGAAGTCGGCCACCGCGCTCGCGGTGATGGGGCTGCTGCCGTCCGGCGCGCGGGTAGGGGGATCCGTGCGCCTCGCGGGCAGTGGCACGGAGGGCGGAACGACCGAGCTCGTCGGCGCCGACGACCGCGTGCTGTCGTCCGTACGTGGCAGCCGCATCGGCATGGTCTTCCAGGACCCGCTCTCCGCCTTCACCCCGGTGTACCGGATCGGCGACCAGATCGCCGAGGCCATCCGCACCCACCGCAAGGTCTCACGCGAGCGCGCCCGTGCCGACGCCGTGGAACTGCTGGACCTCGTCGGCATACCCGAACCCCGGATCCGGGCGCAGGCCTTCCCCCACGAGTTCTCCGGCGGCATGCGGCAGCGCGCCATGATCGCCATGGCCATCGCGAACGACCCGGACGTGATCGTCGCGGACGAGCCGACGACCGCCCTCGACGTCACCGTCCAGGCCCAGGTCCTGGACGTCCTGCGCACCGCCCAGCACGAGACCGGCGCCGCGCTGCTGCTGGTGAGCCATGACCTCGGGGTGATCGCCGGGGTCGCCGACCGGGTCGCGGTGATGTACGCCGGCCGCATCGTGGAGACCGCACCGGCGGCGGAGCTCTTCCGGCGCCCCAGGATGCCGTACACCCTCGGGCTGATCGGCGCGGTGCCGCGGATCGACGGCCCGTCCCAGGTACTCGTCCCGATCCCGGGCTCCCCGCCGGCAGCGGGCCGGCTGCCGCAGGGCTGTGCCTTCACTCCTCGCTGCCCACTGGCCGAGGACCGCTGTGCGGCTTCGGAACCGCCGCTGGCCGGGCCCGACGCGAGTGATGCCGACGGGCACCTCGCCGCCTGCATACGCGCCGACGAGATCGCGGGCCGCGCTCTCTCCCCGGCCGAGGTCTTCCCCGTGCCCGCGATCCCGGCCCGTGCCCAGCCACCCGGCGACCCGGTCCTGCGCGTCACCGGGCTCACCAAGACCTTCCCTCTGCTCAAGGGCACCGCGTTCAAGAGGCGCGTCGGCAGCATCCACGCGGTCGACGGCGTCGACCTCGACATCCGGTCCGGTGAGACGCTCGCCCTGGTCGGCGAATCCGGGTCGGGGAAGTCCACCACCCTGTTCGAACTGCTGAACCTCGCCCGGCCCGAAGGAGGCGAGATCGAGCTGTTCGGGCGCTCGCTCGACGGACTCTCCAAGCGCGACCGCAAAGCAATGCGCGGTCGCGTCCAGATCGTCTTCCAGGACCCGATGGCCAGCCTCGACCCGCGGATGCCGGTCGGCGACATCGTCGCCGAACCGCTGCGCGCCCAGGGCGCCGACCGGGGCACCGTGGCGCGGCGGATCCCCGGACTGCTGACGCAGGTGGGCCTCGAACCGGAGCACGCGGAACGGTTCCCGCACGAGTTCTCGGGCGGACAGCGCCAGCGCATCGGTATCGCCCGCGCGCTCTCCGTCGAACCCGAGCTGCTGGTGCTGGACGAGCCGGTGTCCGCGCTCGACGTGTCCGTGCAGGCCGGTGTGCTCAACCTGCTCCAGCGGCTCAAGGCCGAGCTGGGGCTCGCCTATCTCTTCGTCTCGCACGATCTGTCGGTGGTGCGGCACATCGCGGACCGGGTGAGCGTCGTCTACCTCGGCCGCACGGTCGAATCGGGCACCGCCGAGGAGGTCTTCGAGCACCCGGAACACCCGTACACCCGGGCGCTGCTGTCGGCCGTGCCGTTGCCCGACCCGGAGCGTGAGCGGCGGCGGGCCAGGATCCTGCTGGTGGGCGACCCGCCGAGTCCGACCCTGCGGCACGAGGGCTGCCGCTTCCGCTCGCGCTGCCCCGTCTACGCGGAGCTGGACGGACAGGAGCGCGGCCGATGCGAGAGCGAGGTGCCGGTCACGGACCGTACCGGCCACACGGCCGCGTGCCACTTCCCCCGGAGGGCCGTGCCGGCCTGAGCCCCGGCGTCAGTGCGAGGAACCCGAGAGCTGGAGCCCGATCACTCCGATGATCACCAGCGAGATCGAGACCAGCTTCAGCGTGGAGACCATGTCGTCGAGGAAGACCATGCCGTAGATGGTGGTACCCGCGGCGCCGATGCCCGTCCACACCGCGTAGGCGGGCCCCACGTCCAGCTTCTTCAGCGACATGGTCAGCAGACCGAAGCTGCCGAGCGCGAAGATGCAGAACGCGATGGTCGGCCAGAGCCGGGTGAAGCCGTGCGAGAGCTTGAGGCAGACCGCGAAGCCGGTCTCCAGAAGTCCCGCGACCACCACCAGCAGCCACGCCATCGTCAGTGTCCCTCCCGCATCGGTGACCGCCTCGTACCGCTGGGCGTGATTCGTGATTATGCACTTACCGGTGGCGAGTGATCGCAAACGTGCCCGGATCAGTCGCCTTCGCGTCGCTCCCGGGTGGACAGCAGCCGGCGCAGCGAGTCCAGCCGGGCCGGATCGGCGTGTCCCTCGGCCACCCAGGCGTCCAGCGCGCATTCCGGTTGCAGGCTGTCGTGGGTGCAGCCGCGTGGGCAGTTCTCGGTGCCGGGCTGGAGATCGGGGAAGGCGTTGATGACCCGGGACGGGTCGATGTGGTGCAGCCCGAACGAGCGGACGCCCGGGGTGTCGATCACCCAGCCCCGGTAGTCCGGCAGCGGGAGCGCCAGCGCCGACGTGGTGGTGTGGCGGCCCCGGCCGGTGACCGCGTTGACGACTCCGGTCGTACGCCGCCTGTCCTTCGGTACCAGGGCGTTGACCAGCGTGGTCTTTCCGACGCCGGAGTGCCCGACGAAGGCGGTCACCCGGTCGTTCAGCTGCTCGCGGACCCGCTCCGCCGCGTCGCCGTTCTCCAGTTCCTCGCGGTTGGTGACGATGAACGGCACGCCCAGCGGGGTGTAGGCCTCCAGCAGTTTGTCCGGGGAGGCCAGATCGGACTTGGTCAGCACCAGGAGCGGCGAGAGCCCGCCGTCGTAAGCGGCGACCAGACAGCGGTCGATCATGCGCGGACGGGGTTCCGGATCGGCCAGCGCGGTGACGATCGCCAGCTGGTCGGCGTTGGCCACCACCACCCGCTCGAACGGGTCGTCGTCGTCAGCCGTCCGGCGCAGCACCGAGCGGCGTTCGCCGATGCGGACGATCCGGGCCAGGGTGTCCTTGTCGCCGGAGAGATCGCCGACGATGGAGACGGTGTCGCCCACCACGGCGGCCTTGCGGCCCAGCTCGCGGGCCTTCATCGCGATGACCGTGCGGCCCTCGACGAGACAGGTGAGGCGGCCGCGGTCCACGGTGAGGACCATGCCGTCCTCGGCGTCCTCGTGCTTGGGGCGGGTGTGCGTACGGGGCCGGTTGCCCTTGCGGTTGGGGCGGACCCGGATGTCGTCCTCGTCGGGGTTCTTGCCGTAGCGGCGCATGTCTCAGGCCCCGAGCATTCGGGTCCACATCTGCGGGAAGTCCGGCAGGGTCTTGGCGGTCGTCGCCACGTTCTCGATCTCCACTCCGGGTACTGCGAGGCCGATGATCGACCCCGCGGTCGCCATCCGGTGGTCGTCGTACGTATGGAAGGTACCGCCGTGCAGCGGCCGCGGCCGGATATGGAGGCCGTCCGCGGTCTCGGTGACCTCGCCGCCCAGCTCGTTGATCTCCTTGGTGAGCGCGGCCAGCCGGTCCGTCTCGTGCAGCCGCAGATGGGCCACGCCGCTCAGGGTGGAGGGGGAGTCGGCCAGGGCCGCGACCGCCGCGATGCCGGGGGTCAGCTCACCGACCTCGCCGAGGTCGACGTCGATGCCGTGGATCCGGCCCGAGCCGGTGAAGGTGAGACCGTGCTCGGTCAGCTCGCAGCTGCCGCCCATCGCGGTGAAGATGTCGCGCAGCGCGTCACCGGGCTGGGTGGTGCGCAGCGGCCAGTCCGGCACGGTGACCCGGCCGCCGGTGACCAGCGCCGCGGCCAGGAACGGCTGGGCGTTGGAGAGGTCGGGCTCGATGGTCAGATCGCGGCCGAGCAGCGCCGAGTGCGAGACCCGCCAGACGTTCGGTTCGCCACCGGTCTCCGGCTCGTCGACCTGGGCGCCGACGGCCCGCAGCATGTCGACCGTCATCCGGATGTGCGGCATGGACGGGAGCCGGGAGCCGGTGTGACGCACCTCCACGCCCTGGTTGAAGCGCGGCGCGGACAGCAGCAGTGCCGAGACGAACTGGGAGGAGGAGGACGCGTCGATCGCGACGGGCCCGCCGTCCAGTGCGCCGCCGCCGTGCACGGTCAGCGGCAGCGAGCCGCGGCCGTCGTCGTCGATCCTGGCGCCGAGCACCCGCAGGGCGTCGATCACCCCGTTCAGCGGGCGCTCGTAGGACCGGGGGTCGCCGTCGAAGCGGACGGGGCCGTCCGCGAGGGCCGCCACCGGGGGCAGGAAGCGCATGACCGTGCCGGCGTTGCCGACGTCGATGGTGACCGGGCCGTGCAGACCGGCGGGGATGACCCGCCAGGCCTCGCCGGAGCCGTCCGGGCCGCCCGCGACGGAGGAGCTGGAGGAGACCGTCTCCTCGATGCCGACACCCATCGCCCGCAGCGCGTCGGCCATCAGCAGGGTGTCGCGGGAGCGCAGCGGGCGGCGCAGCCAGCCGGGCTCCGAGGAGAGCGCGGCCAGCACCAGCGCACGGTTGGTGACCGATTTCGATCCGGGCACGGTGACGGTCGCGTCGACGGCTCCGCTCGCGTGAGGGGCGGGCCAGAGGGCGGGGTGCACGGAGCTTTCGGTCATGGGGCTCACTTTAGTGGCTCTCGGCCACCCAGGATTTTGGCCAAATGCCATGAAACCGGGGCGTAACGCAGGAGTGGTAAAGGAAGCCGGATCACAGATCCAGCAGCCAGCGCCCGCCGCCGATCAGCGAACAGAGCGACACGGCGTGGAACAGGAACAGCCACAGGGCCGCCGGTACGTCCGTCAGCCGCGACAGCTGGTCCGCGTCCGAGTCGGGCGCACCGCCGTGCCGCCGCTTGGACTGCAGCTCGAACGCCGGACGCACGCCGCCCAGCAGCAGGAACCAGACCGCGCTGTACGCGAACAGCGACTGCCAGTCGGGTGAGGCCAGCCACGACATCAGCAGGAAGAGCGAACCGGTGAGGATCACCGTCAGCGCCCCGTACACATTGCGGATCATCACCAGCATCACCGCGAGCAGCGCCGTGGCCAGCCACAGCAGCAGCGTGATCCGGCCGTTGACCAGCAGCCACGCACCGCCCAGCCCGAGCAGCGGCGGCGCGGTGTAGCCCGCGGCCGCCGTGAGGACCATGCCGATCCCGGTCGGCTTGCCCCGGCTCACCGTCAGTCCGCTGGTGTCCGAGTGCAGCCGGATGCCCGAGAGCTGCCGCCCGGTCAGCAGAGCGACCAGTCCGTGACCGCCCTCGTGGGCGATGGTGATCGCGTTGCGGGTCAGCCGCCATATGAAGTTGGGCACGACGGCGATGAGCGCGGCCGTGGCGGTCACCACCACCAGCCACTGCTCCGGGGCGGGCTGGGTGCCGAAGACGCGGTCCCACAGATTGCCGAGATCGGTGCTGTCCATGGCTGGGGGCGGCTCCTTGCGGTATTGACGTCCGGCCGGGATGGCGGTCGTGGCAGTCTGGCACTTATGTGCGGACGGTATGCAGCGAGTCGGCGGCCCGAGGATCTGACCGGACTCTTCCAGGTGGAGAAGTGGGAGCCGGCCGAGACACTGGAGCCGGATTACAACGTGGCGCCGACCAAGGAGGTCTACGCCGTACTGGAGCGTCCGGTGAAAGACGCGGATGAACAGCGTCCGGTTCGCCAGCTGCGGGCACTGAAATGGGGGCTCGTCCCCTCCTGGGCCAAGACTCCGGAGGGCGGCGCCCGGTTGATCAACGCCCGCGCCGAGACGGTGCACGAGAAGCCCTCGTTCCGCCGCCCCTTCGTGTCGAGGCGCTGCATCCTGCCGGCCGACGGCTATTACGAGTGGGTGACCGGCGGCGAGGAACGGCAGCTGGAGGAGAAGGGCCGCAGGAAGCGGCCCCGCAAACAGCCGTACTTCGTCACCCCCGCCGACGGATCTGTCTTCGCCATGGCCGGTCTCTACGAGTTCTGGCGCGACCGGACGCTGCCCGACGACCATCCGCAGGCCTGGTGGGTGACCTGCTCGGTGATCACGACCGAGGCGGAGACGAGCCCGCTCGCCGTCGCCCCCGCCGACGGACCGGCCGCGCTCGCCGACATCCACCCCCGGATGCCGCTGATGCTCACCCCGGACCGCTGGGACGACTGGCTGGACCCCTCGCGCACCGGCATCGAGGAGCTGCGCGGGCTGCTCACGCCGCCGCCCGGCGGGCTGATGCGCGCCTACCCGGTGGCGACCGCCGTCAGCAACGTCCGCAACAACGGCCCGGAGCTGAAGGACGAGCTGGCCGCCCCCGAGGTCGGCACGCTCTTCTGAGGGAGCCGCCGGGCCTTCCGGGAGGCGCGGCGAACCCGGAAGGCCCGCCACGGGTTGGTTGGATGGGGGTGTGAAAGCCAACGGGACAGACCCCCGCACCGAAACGGTCGAGACCGAGGCCGGGACCGCCCGGATCAGCTGGCTGCCCGCCGCCGAACCCCGCCTCCTGCTCGCGCTCAGCCATGGCGCGGGCGGCGGCATCGAGGCCCGGGACCTGCGGGCGCTCGCCGCCGCACTCCCCGCGCAGGGGGTGAGCGTCGCCCTGGTGGAGCAACCCTGGCGGGTCGCCGGGAAGAAGCTCGCGCCCGCCCCGAAGACCCTGGACACCGGCTGGCGGGGCCTGTGGCCGGCGCTGGCCGGGACCGGGCTCCCGGTCGTCTCCGGCGGACGCAGCGCCGGCGCCCGGGTCGCCTGCCGCACGGCGTCCGCACTCGGCGCCCGAGCTGTCCTGGCGCTCAGCTTCCCGCTGCACCCTCCGGGCCGGCCGGAGAAGTCCCGCGAGGACGAGCTCCTGGCCGCCGGCGTACCCGTCCTCGTCGTCCAGGGCGGCAACGACCCGTTCGGCAGGCCCGCCGAATTCCCTCCGGGGGAGTACCGGATGGCCGAGGTGCCGCACGCGGACCACGGCTTCGCCGTACCGAAGAAATCGGGGCCGACCGAGGGAGAGGCGATGGAGATCCTCACCACCGCCGTGACCGAATGGCTGGCCGGAATCGTGTGACGCACGCCCGGGAATGTTGGGCGCGGGGCCACTGTTGTTCGGGACGTCGGTACACCAACGTCGTATGTGGAGAGGAAGTCCGTCGCATGGGTTCGACCATCTGCCCGCGTCGCTCGAACGCCGCTGACCTGGAGTGGACTGTGCTGCATGCGGCCAAGACCACCCCCGAGCGGGCACTGAGCGGATCGGATCGACAGCCCGCGTCGGACCAAGGTCGACTATTCTCCGATTCGAGCGGGTCCGGTTTCGGCTCCGCCACAGCGTTGGAGGAGGTGGGTCCGGTCACTGGGACCGACACAGGGACCGACGACGGCCGCCCGCAGGAGACGACCGCCGAGCGCAACGCGCGTTTCGAGCGCGATGCCCTCGGTTTCCTCGACCAGATGTACTCGGCCGCGCTGCGCATGACGCGCAACCCCGCGGATGCCGAGGACCTGGTCCAGGAGACGTACGCCAAGGCGTACGGCTCCTTCCATCAGTTCCGTGAGGGCACCAACCTCAAGGCGTGGATGTACCGCATCCTCACCAACACATTCATCAACTCGTACCGCAAGAAGCAGCGCGAACCCCAGCGCAGTGCCGCCGAGGAGATCGAGGACTGGCAGCTGGCGCGTGCCGAGTCGCACATGTCGACCGGTCTGCGGTCCGCCGAGTCCCAGGCTCTCGACCATCTGCCCGACTCCGATGTGAAGTCTGCGCTGCAGGCGATCCCCGAAGAGTTCCGCATCGCGGTTTATCTTGCCGATGTAGAGGGCTTTGCCTACAAGGAGATCGCGGACATCATGGGGACTCCCATCGGTACGGTGATGTCCCGGCTGCACCGGGGCCGCCGTCAACTGCGCGGCATGCTGGAGGACTACGCCCGTGACCGCGGGCTCGTCCCGGCGGGCGCCGGTGAGTCGGACGATCGGAAAGGCTCGGGCTCATGAGCTGCGGAGAGCCGCACGAGACGGATTGCTCGGAGGTCCTTGACCACCTCTACGAGTTCCTCGACCGGGAGATGCCCGACAGCGACTGCACCAAGTTCGAGACGCACTTCGGCGAGTGCTCCCCGTGCCTGGAGAAGTACGGTCTCGAGCAGGCCGTGAAGAAGCTGGTCAAGCGCTGCTGCGGGCAGGACGACGTACCGGCCGACCTGCGGTCCAAGGTGATGGGGCGGATCGACCTGATCCGCTCCGGCCAGGCGGTGCCGGAGCAGGACGTGACGGTATCCGACACCGGACAGCCGGCCACCGCCAAGGAATGACGCATCACCCGAACGTGCTAATCGTGGCCGTCGGCACTCAGTCGGTACGCCCAACTCGCTAGCCTGGCGCCTCTATTGGCGATGCTGGGGGGGGGCGGGCGGAACGGTTGAGAGCCACACGCGGGGCGGCGAGGCTCCACATCCTCGCCGTCGCGCTCTGCGCCACCCTCTGTGCGCTGCCCGCGCTGCGCCCCGGTGCGGGCACTCCGTGGACTACCCTCGGGCTGCTCACCGGCCTCTACCTGGCCTGCGAACTTCCCGGCCGCTACCCCCTCTTCGGCAGCTCGGTGCCGGTCAGTGCCGGATCGTTCTTTCCGCTGCTGCTCGCTGCCGCCTTTCTGCTGCCGCCCGCCGCTGCGGCGCTGGTCGCGATACCCGGCTCGCTCGTCGGCCGGGTGGAGAACCACCCCGTCGCCGCCCGCCGTCTCTGGCGGGCGGCGCAGCTCGCGCTCACCGTCTGGGCGGCGTCCCGTGTGCATGCGCTGCTCGGCGGTCCGGCCGCGCTCGGCGGCTCAGGAGCCGGGCGGCTGCCCGACCTCCCGTACGCGCTGCTGCCCGCCTGCGCGGCCGCACTGGCCTTCAGCCTCGTGCTGACCGTGCTGGACGGCTCGATCCTGGCCGCGGCCGAACAACTGCCGCTGCGGCGGGCCTGGAGCGGGCTGCTGCCGCGCGCGCTCGGCCCGCACCTCGTGCACGGTCTCGCCGGACTGATGATGGCGGTCCTGTGGACCAGCTCGTACGGGCCGCTGGCCGCGCTCTTCGTCCTGCTGCCGATGTACATCTCGTGCTGGGTCTTCGCCCAGTACCACCGCGAGCACGCCGCGCACCGCGCCACCATCAGGGCCCTGGTGCAGGCCGTCGACATCAAGGACACCTACACCCGGGGCCACAGCGAGCGGGTGGGGCGGGCCTCCGTACTGATCGCCCATGAGCTGGGCATGACGCAGGACCGGGTCGAGGTGCTCCGCTTCGCCGGCATCCTGCACGACGTCGGCAAGCTCGGCGTACCGACCCGGGTGCTGCGCAAGGACGGGCCGCTGACGCCGGAGGAACGCCGGGTGATCGAGCTGCACCCGGAGTACGGGCACGAGATCGTCCGCGGCATCGGCTTCCTCGGTGAGGCGCGGGCGGCGATCCTGCACCACCACGAACGGCTCGACGGCAGTGGGTACCCGTACGGGCTCCACGGCCGGGAGATCCCCGAGTTCGCCCGCGTGGTCGCCGTCGCGGACGCCTTCGACGCGATGACCTCGACCCGGTCCTACCGGCCGGGGCGGCCGGTGCCGGTCGCCGTGGAGGAGCTCAAACGGTGTGCCGGGACCCAGTTCGATCCGCAGATGGTGCGGGCGCTGGCGCGGGGGGTCGAGCGGCACGGGTGGGCGGGGGCGGGGTCCGCCGTGACGGCGGACGAGGTGCCGCACCAGAATCAAGCCCGTCCGGCGATTGAGGACCAAACGGCAGCCGGTCCGCCCCGGCACCCTCGCGGCGGGCTCGATGTGGGTGCGGCCCGGCCGTCCGGACGGTCCGCTCCGCCGTCCCGGCTGCCGGAGTGACAGCGCAGTGGGTGCGGCTGACACCCGCCACCCTGGCCGTTCGCGGCGCAGCCCTCGCGCTCACCGCCGCCGCGCTCGGGCACACCCTCTGGCACGGGGTCGACGGCCCCGGCCACGCTCTCGCCTTCGGGGTACTCATCACCATCGGTGAGCTGGCCCGCTGGGGCGCTCTGCCGGGGGAACGGGAGCCCGCTCCGCTCGGTGCCGCCGGGGCGCTCGCGTACGCCCTGCTCGGGCGCAGTGGCGGGGAGCCCACCGGGCAGGGCGTCCTCCAGGTGGTCGCCGTGCTCGTCGCGGCCCAGCTCGTGGCCTGCGTGCCCCATGTGGCGCGCGGCAGCGGACCAGGCCCGGACCAGGTGGCCCGCCGCATCCTGACCGTCGCCTTCGCGGCCGTGTGCTTCCAGCCGCTCTACCACTCCGGCCGGTCCGAGAGCTGGTTCGGCGACGGGCCGTACTACGCGGCCTTCCTGCTCGTGCTGCTCGGGCTCACCGCCCTGTGCGACGCCGTGCTCGGCGCCCTGCTGGTGCGGGCCCGCACCCCCGTGCCGTACGGCCCGCTGCTCCGCGACGAGCTGCGGGCCCTGATGGGCATCGGATCGGCGGTCTGCGCGACCGGCGCGGTCATGGCGCTCGGTGTCGCCGCCGCCGGGCTGTGGGCGCTGCCCGTCCTGTGCGTACCGCTGCTGCTCACGCAGGTGTCGTTCCGCCGCTACGTCACCGTGCGCACCACCTACCGGCAGACCATCGCCTCGCTCGCCCGGTCCACCGAGATCGCCGGATACACCCCGCACGGCCATGCCCGCAGGGTGGCGGCGCTCTGCACGGCCGTCGGACGTGAGCTGGGGCTCTCCGGGCCCGAGCTCACGGTCCTGGAGTACGCGGCCCTGATGCACGACATCGGCCAGCTCTCGCTCGTCGACCCGGTCCCGGAAGGGGCCACCGCCACCCTTCCCGCCGCCGAGCAGCGCCGGATCGCCTTGCTCGGCGGGGCCGTGGTCCGCCAGACCGGGGTCGACGCGAAGGTCGCGGTCGTGGTGGAGCAGCAGGCGGACCCCTACCGCGAGCAGCCGCTGTCCGCGAGGATCGTCAGAGCGGTCAACGCATACGACGACCTGTGCGGGGAAAGTATCGGCGGGCCGCTCGGTGCGCTGGAACAGCTCAGGCTCGGGACCGGCCACGACTACCAGCCCCAGGTCGTGGAATCCCTTGTCAGGGTTCTGGCCAGGGGCGGTCTGACCCCTGTCCTGCCTGGGTAACCCATGGGTAATGAGCGGGCGTCCGGCCGGGCATGGTTGGATGCGAAGAGAGCGTAGAACGAGGGTGTCCAGTCGGGACAGGCGGGAATCGTGAGGATCTTCGGGAAGGTACGGCATCGGCCCTCCGCCTCTTGGCGGCAGGCCACGGACCGCGCGTTCACGCTGATCGGCGACGGCCGGTACGAGGACGCGGGCGCGCTGCTGACCCGTGCGGCGGACCTTGAGCCCTGGCTCTCCGAGTCGTGGTTCAACCTGGCGCTGCTGCACAAGTTCCGGCACGACTGGGAGCAGGCGCGGGCCGCGGGTCTGCGGGCGGTCGCGCTGCTCGACAAGGAGTCCGGCGCCCCCGACTGGTGGAACGTCGGGATCGCCGCCACCGCGCTGCAGGACTGGCCGCTGGCGCGCCGGGCCTGGCAGGCGTACGGCCTGAAGGTGCCAGGCGGCCCGCAGCAGACCCCGGCCGCCGGCAGTGAGCCGGTCGGCATGGAGCTGGGCAGCGCGGCCGTGCGGCTGTCGCCCGAGGGCGAGGCCGAGGTCGTGTGGGGCCGCAGGCTGGACCCGGCCCGGATCGAAGTGCTGTCGATCCCGCTGCCCTCCTCCGGGCGGCGCTGGGGCGAGGTCGTGCTGCACGACGGGGTGCCGAACGGCGAGCGGATCACCGCGGCCGGGCCCTCGTACCCCGTGTTCGACGAGATCGAGCTGTGGGCGCCGTCCCCCGTGCCGACCTGGGTGGTGCTCCTCGAAGCCGCAACGGAGGCGGACCGGGACGCCCTGGAGCAGCTGGCATCCGACGCGGGCTTCGCCGCCGAGGACTGGTCCTCGTCCGTCCGGCTGCTCTGCCGGGCCTGCTCGGAGAGCCGGATGGAGAGTGACGAGGGCGACGGCGAGCACCTCGACCCGCACGACCACAGCGAGCCGGGCCACCCGGGCCCACTGGGGCACCGCACCGCCGGTGAGCTGTGGGTGCCGGAGCGTGAGTGCGGTCTGGCGGCGCCGGCCGGTCTGGTGCGCGGGCTGCTCGACGGCTGGGTGGCGGACAGCCCCGACAGCCGTGAGTGGCGGGATCTCGAAGAAGTCTGCTGACCGGTGCCCGTAGGCTGTACGCGCATCGATTCGGGTTTTGAGGAAGGCGTACGGCGGACATGGCGCAGCAGGAGACGGACGAGCAGATCAGCGTCGACGACGAGGGTTTCCTCGTCGACACCGAGGACTGTGAGGCGCGTGAGGCGGCATACCGCGAGCGCGGCACCTCGCACCCGATCACGGTGGTGGGCAACCCGGTCCTGCACAAGGAGTGCAAGGACGTCACCGCGTTCGACGACAAGCTGGCCACGCTGATCGACGACATGTTCGCCAGCCAGCGGGCGGCGGAGGGTGTGGGCCTGGCGGCCAACCAGATCGGGGTGGACCTCAAGGTCTTCGTCTACGACTGCCCGGACGACGACGGGGTGCGGCACACGGGTGCCATCTGCAACCCGGTGCTCGACGAGCTGGCGCCCGAGGAGCGTGCCCTGGACGACTCCAACGAGGGCTGCCTCTCGGTCCCGACGGCGTACGCCTCGCTGGCCCGCCCGGACTACGCGGTGGTGCGCGGCCAGGATGCGAAGGGCAACCCGGTCAAGGTGCGGGGCAACGGCTACTTCGCCCGCTGCCTCCAGCACGAGACGGACCACCTCTACGGCTACCTGTACATCGACCGCCTCTCCAAGCGTGACCGCAAGGACGCGCTCCGGCAGATGGAGGAGAACACCCCGCGCTACGAGATCGTGCCGAACGACTGAAGCGGCCTGGCACGAAGCCGCGGGGGCCCTGTCCCGGTACGCCGGGGGGGGCCCCCGCGGCGTTTCCTGTCCGTCAACTGGCCTTCTCCTGTGCATAGTTGACGCGCGTCAACTCGTCCGACAGTCTCTCTGTCCACACCTTCGTCGCGGTAGGGAGCCCTCATGCTCGGACGTTCCGCAAGACTCCTGCTCGGCCTTGTCATGACCATGGCTTTCGCGCTGGGCGGGGCCGTGGTCACGGCCGGCACCGCGCAGGCCGACGGCTGCTACACCTGGACCCGCACCCTGTCCTCCGGCGCCACCGGCGCCGATGTCGTCCAGCTCCAGATCAGGGTGGCCGGATACCCCGGATACAACTCCGTACTGGCCGTCGACGGCTCCTACGGGCCGGCCACCACGGCTGCTGTCAAGCGCTTCCAGGCCGCCTACGGACTGGCGGCCGACGGCATCGCCGGTCCCGCCACCCAGGCCAAGCTCTACGCCCTCCAGGACAACGACTGCACACCGGCCCACTTCGCGTACGCCGAGCTCAACCGCTGCAACAGCACCTGGGCGGGTGGTGCCGTCGCGGCGGGCACGGCCAAGGCCAACGCGCTGAGCACCATGTGGAAGCTGGAGGCGCTGCGCCACGCGCTCGGTGACCGCCCCATCACCATCAACAGCGGATTCCGCTCCACGTCCTGCAACAGTGCGGTCGGCGGCGCCTCCAACAGCCGTCATCTGTACGGCGACGCGGCCGACCTGGGCGGCATCGCCTTCTGCACCCTGGCCCAGCAGGCCCGCAACCACGGGTTCAACGGGATCCTCGGCCCGGGTTACCCGGACCACAACGACCACGTCCACGTGAACCAGGGCCCGAGCCACTTCTGGTCGGCGCCCAACTGCGGCATCTGACACGGCTGTGGGGCCCGCCTGTGCCGGCGGGCCCCACAGCCGCGATCAGGCGGACTTCGCCGTCAGGCGCGTCCCGCCCGTCGTCTGGACCGCCGCACCGTCGGCGGAACGCTCCGTCAGCCGGAGCTGCGAGACGGCGTTGCGCAGGACCAGAGCACCGGCCCCGGCGTCCAGCTGCCAGCGCTGGGTCCGGGTGTCCGCCGCGCAGGTCCCGAGCGACAGCTCGGCCCCCACCTCCAGCGGAGCGCCCAGGTACTTCTTCCCGCGCACCGCGTCCAGGCACAGGCCGCTCGCGGCGGACTTCACGGTGTAGTAGCCGTCGGCGGTCGCCGTCAGAGTCCAGGCGGCTGTCGCCCCCCGGGTCAGGGAGACCCCGGAGTCCGCGCCGGGCGCGAGCGCCTTCGCGCCCGCCGTCAGCCGGTAGGTGCCGTCGGCGAGCGGGGTGCGGTCGGTGTTCTGCCAGCCGGGCGCGTGACCGGTCCGACGGGCCAGGGCCTCGAAACCGGCGTACGTGTCACTGGGCTTCGGGCCGCCCCAGGTGGCCTGCGCCAGGAAGCGCAGTGGCATGAAGGTCTTCGCCTCGACCTCGTTCTCGGTCTCGGCCGCCGCACTGTCCGGCCACAGGCTGATCTTCGCGCCGGTCAGGTTCGCCGCCGTGGCGGGCAGCGTCTCGCCCTCGAAGCTCAGCGGCGTCCAGTCGCTCTCGTACAGCTTCTTCGTGTCCATCGTGAAGCCGCCGCGCACCAGGTAGAGCGAGTACGCGGAGTTCATCACCGGGCGGCCCTCGGCCAGCAGTTCGGACGGCTGCTGGATGCTGCTGCCGCCCAGCCAGTGCTCGACGGCGATGTCGCGGTCCAGCGGCACGATGCCGTTGCGGCCGGTCAGCCCGTCGTTCCAGATCCGCAGCGACCGGCCGTCGGCCTTCACGTGCGCGTTGACCTGGTTGATGAAGTCGACAAAGAGATCGTCGGGGGTGGCCGAGGCGCCGAACTTCGCGGTCGCGGCGGTCTGCAGCTGCGGATAGTCCGGATACGAGGAGCCGATCATGTACTCGTCGGCGCCCATGTGCCAGGTGCGGGTGTCCCACACCTTCAGTGCCTCGTCGACCATGGACGTGTAGTACGTCAGAGCCTCGGGCCGCGAGATGTCCAGCCGGGGCGGGGAGGCGACCCCGTCCTTGTCCTTGAGCTGGAGCTCCGGGTGGTTCTCCAGGTAGGTGTCCATGTGGCCGGGGGAGTTGATCTCCGGCACCAGGTCGATGTGGTACTTCTTCGCCATCGCGGCCAGCGTGCGGACCTGCGGCTTGGTGTAGTAGCCCCAGAACGCCGACTTCGGGTCGGTGTCGCTCCTGACCTTCGCCTCGATCCAGAGCTGGTTGAGCTTCTGGGAGGCCATGTCCTTCATCAGCCGCTCGAACCACGGCAGCGAGACGTTGATGTAGCAGGCGCAGACTCCGACACCGCGCTCGCGGTACTTCGGCACGTCGGTGGCCGAACCGCGTGCGGCGCGGCCGTCGTCGTTCAGCAGCTGGAGCACGGTGCGCGAACCGTAGAACACACCGGTGGAGGTCGCGGCGGTGACCGTGAGCCGGTCGCCGACGTCGAGCCGGTAGCCCTCCGCGCCCAACGACCCCTTCAGGGACGGATCCTGGCGCAGCACCACATCGCCCGAGCGGGCCCTGCCCCGGGACACCGCCGCGCCGCCCTTCAGCTCACCGGCGAATCGCTTCGCGTCGGCGGCGGTGCGCTGCTCCCGCACCCCGTCCAGCACGATCCTGGCCCGGTCGGTGAGGGTGAACTCCCCCTCCCCGGCCTGCCACTGCCGCAGCGAGGGCAGCACCTCGGGCGGGGGAGCGGCGGCCGGTCCGTCCACGGCCGCGGCGCTCTGCCAGGGCAGCAGCGTGGCGGCGAGCGCGGCCACCACGGCCCCGATGGTCCTTCGTCTTGCCATCCGGATGTCCATCGTCCGACCCTGGCCCGTCGCCGGGGCCCGGTCCATGGACAGGTGAGCGAAACGGTTGGACGAATGATCGGATGACGGTGCGGTGGGGTATCAGGCGACTTCGGTCAGATCGGACGGCCCCCGGAAGGTCCTGCGGTACGCGTTCGGCGTGGTGCCCAACGAGCGCACGAACTGGTGCCGCAGCGCTGCGGCGTTCCCGAAGCCGGACAGTCCTGCGATCGTGTCCATCGTTTCATCCGATGTCTCCAGGAGGTGCTGCGCCAGCAGCACCCGCTGGCGCAGCAGCCAGCGGTACGGCGTGGTGCCCGTCTCCTGCTGGAAGCGCCGGGCGAAGGTGCGCGGCGACATGTGCGCCTGGGCGGCGAGCTGTTCGACGGTCATCTCCTGGTCCAGATGCCGCTCCATCCAGACGAGGGTGTCGCCGACCGTGTCGCAGCGGTCGCGGGGCAGCGGCCGCTGGATGTACTGCGCCTGGCCGCCGTCGCGGTGCGGGGGCACCACCATGCGGCGGGCGATGGTGTTGGCGGCGGCGGGTCCGTAGGCCTGGCGGACCAGGTGCAGACAGGCGTCGATGCCCGCGGCCGTGCCCGCCGACGTGATGACGGAACCCTCGTCCACGTACAGCACGTCGGGCTCGACGACGGCCTTCGGGAAGCGGCGGGCCAGTGCGTCGGAGTGGCGCCAGTGGGTGGTGCAGCGGCGGCCGTCCAGCAACCCTGCCGCGCCCAGTACGTACGCCCCCGAGCAGACGCTCAGCACCCGGGCACCGCGGTCCACGGCCCGGCGCAGGGCGTCCAGGACCTCCTCGGGATAGTCCCGGTCCATGAAGTGGCTGCCGGCCGGTACGGCGATGAGATCGGCCTCCTCCAGGCGGTCGAGGCCGTGCGGGGTGCTGATGCTGAAACCGGCGTGGGTCTGCAGCACAGGGCCCTCGGCGGAGACCACGGCGAAGTCGTGCACCGGCAGCCCCTCGTCGCTGCGGTCGAGACCGAACACCTCGCAGAGCACTCCGAGTTCGAAGGGGTGGACCTCGTCGAGCAGCAGGACGGCGACATTTTTCAGCATGCCCCCAGTGTGGCAGTAATTCGACGCTCTATGACAGTCCTGCCACTGCCGGATTCTGCTCGCACGGACGACAGTAGAGGCATGAACACATTCCAGAACGTCCTGGGCATATCCGCTGTTATCGTCCTCGTCCTGCTCCCGGCGCTGATCGGGATCGCCCGCGAGTTCCGCATCGACCGCGAGCTCCGGGAGGCGGAACGCAGCCGGAGCACCGAACCACCGGAAACGGCGGACGCCGCACAGCCGGTGGGGGCCGCACGGCGTCCGTACGTCAGGAGCTGGGCGAGGGTCTAGAAGTCGTCGTCGAAGCCGACCGTGCCCTCGACCGCCACCTGGTAGGCCGAGGGGCGGCGCTCGAAGAAGTTCGTCAGCTCCTGGACGCCCTGGAGCTCCATGAACGAGAACGGGTTCTGGGAGCCGTACAGCTCCGGGAAGCCCAGCCGGGTGAGCCGCTGGTCGGCGACGCACTCCAGGTACTGGCGCATGGACTCGGTGTTCATGCCCGGCAGTCCCTCACCGCACAGATCCCGGCCGAACTGGAGCTCCGCCTCGACGGCCTCCTTGAGCATGTCGGTGACCTGCTCCTGGAGGGCGTCGTCGAAGAGCTCCGGCTCCTCCTTGCGGACGGTGTCCACGACCTCGAACGCGAAGTTCATGTGCATGGTCTCGTCACGGAACACCCAGTTCGTGCCCGTGGCGAGGCCGTGCAGCAGACCGCGCGAGCGGAACCAGTAGACGTAGGCGAACGCGCCGTAGAAGAACAGCCCCTCGATGCACGCCGCGAAGCAGATCAGGTTCAGCAGGAAGCGGCGGCGGTCGGCCTTCGTCTCCAGCCGGTCGATCTTCTCGACCGAGTCCATCCAGCGGAAGCAGAACTGCGCCTTCTCGCGGATCGACGGGATCTCCTCGACCGCGTCGAAGGCGGCCGCCCGGTCGTCCGGGTCGGGCAGATAGGTGTCGAGCAGCGTCAGATAGAACTGGACGTGCACGGCCTCCTCGAAGAGCTGCCGCGACAGGTACAGCCGCGCCTCGGGGGAGTTGATGTGCTTGTACAGCGTCAGCACGAGGTTGTTGGAGACGATCGAGTCACCCGTCGCGAAGAACGCGACGAGCCGGCCGATCATGTGCTGCTCGCCCGGGGACAGCTTGGCGAGATCGGCGACGTCGGAGTGGAGGTCGACCTCCTCCACCGTCCAGGTGTTCTTGATCGCGTCCCGGTAGCGCTCGTAGAAGTCCGGGTAGCGCATGGGCCGCAAGGTCAGTTCGAAGCCCGGGTCGAGCAGGTTCTTGTTGTCGTTGGTGCTCATTACTGACAGGCCTCGCAGGACTCGGGGTTTTCGAGGGAGCAGGCGATCGCGTCCGCGTCGGGCGCCGCGGCCTGCTGCACGGGAATGGGGGTGGCGGCCGCCGCCTGGCCGGACGCGGCACGGGCGATCCGGGTCGCCGGGCGCGAGCGCAGGTAGTACGTCGTCTTCAGCCCCTGCTTCCAGGCGTACGCGTACATCGAGGAGAGCTTGCCGATCGTCGGCGTCTCCAGGAACAGGTTCAGCGACTGGCTCTGGTCGAGGAACGGCGTACGGGCCGCCGCCATGTCGATCAGTCCGCGCTGCGGGATCTCCCACGCCGTGCGGTACAGCGCCCGCACCTCCTCGGGGATCCACGCGAAGCCCTGCACCGAGCCGCTCGCCTCGCGCAGCGCCTCACGGGTCCGCGCGTCCCACACGCCGAGCTTCTTCAGCTCGTCCACGAGGTAGGCGTTCACCTGGAGGAACTCACCGCTGAGCGTCTCGCGCTTGAAGAGGTTGGAGACCTGCGGCTCGATGCACTCGTACACACCCGCGATGGAGGCGATCG
This sequence comes from Streptomyces sp. NPDC058221, assembly GCF_042882365.1. Classification (NCBI taxonomy): domain Bacteria; kingdom Bacillati; phylum Actinomycetota; class Actinomycetes; order Kitasatosporales; family Streptomycetaceae; genus Streptomyces; species Streptomyces sp. NPDC058221. The sequence goes on from NZ_JBHVWF010000033.1 coordinate 24,958, forward strand.
TCGCCGTCGGCGCGATGGCCAGGAGCAGCGAGTTGCGCATCCCGCTCTTCGCGACGCGGGCCCGCAGCGCGTCCCAGCGCTCCGGCCAGCTCAGCTCGGTGTCGTAGTGGTCCGGGTGCAGCACACCGCGGGCGGCACGCGTCTCGGACCAGGCGGGGAGCGGACCCGACCGTTCGGCGAGGTCGCAGGACGCCTCGTAGGCGGCGAGCATGATGCGCTCGGAGATCTTCGTCGACAGCGCGCGCGCCTCGGGGGAGTCGAACGGCAGCCGCAGCTGGAAGAAGACGTCCTGGAGGCCCATCGCGCCCAGACCCACCGGCCGCCAGCGGGCGTTGGAGCGCCCGGCCTGCTCGGTCGGGTAGAAGTTGATGTCGACGACCCGGTCGAGGAAGGTCACGGCGGTACGGACGGTGGCGTCCAAACGCTCCCAGTCGATGGTGCCGTCGGCGACGAACGCGCCGAGGTTGACCGAGCCCAGGTTGCAGACGGCCGTCTCGCCGTCGTCGGTGACTTCCAGGATCTCGGTGCACAGGTTCGAGGAGTGCACGACCCGGCCGGGCTCGGCGGTCTGGTTCGCGGTCCGGTTGGAGGCGTCCTTGAACGTCATCCAGCCCTGGCCGGTCTGGGCCAGCGTCCGCATCATCCGGCCGTAGAGCTCACGCGCCGGCATGGTCTTGCGCGCAAGGCCCTTGGCCTCGGCCGCGCGGTAGACGGCGTCGAACTCGTCGCCCCACAGGTCGACCAGCTCGGGCACATCGGCCGGGGAGAACAGCGACCAGGTGCCATCCGCGTCCACGCGGCGCATGAACTCGTCCGGGATCCAGTGCGCCAGGTTCAGGTTGTGCGTGCGCCGCTGGTCCTCGCCCGTGTTGTCGCGCAGCTCAAGGAACTCCTCGATGTCCGCGTGCCACGTCTCCAGGTAGACGGCGGCGGCGCCCTTGCGCCGGCCGCCCTGGTTGACCGCGGCGACGGAGGCGTCGAGCGTCTTCAGGAACGGCACGATGCCGTTGGAGTGCCCGTTGGTGCCGCGGATCAGCGAACCGCGGGCGCGGATACGGGAGTACGAGAGGCCGATGCCGCCCGCGTGCTTGGACAGGCGCGCCACCTGGTGGTAGCGGTCGTAGATCGAGTCGAGCTCGTCCCGTGGTGAGTCCAGCAGGTAGCAGGAGGACATCTGCGGGTGCCGGGTACCGGAGTTGAAGAGCGTGGGGGACGAGGGCAGATAGTCCAGCCGGCTCATCAGCCGGTACAGCGCGGCGACCTCGTCCAGGGCGCGCTCGGATGTGTCCTCGGCGAGTCCGGCGGCGACGCGCAGCATGAAGTGCTGCGGGGTCTCGATGACCTGGCGGGTGATCGGGTGCCGCAGGAGGTAGCGGCTGTACAGGGTGCGCAGGCCGAAGTAGCCGAAGCGGTCGTCGGCGCCGTCGGCGAGCGCCTGCCCCACCAGGGCGTCGAGCGCGGCGGCGTGGAGCGTCACGAACTCGGCGGTGCGGTCCGCGATCAGGCCCTCGCGGTGTCCGACGGCGACCGAGGCTTCGATCGACGTCGCGCCCTGGCCGGCCGCCTCGTCCGCGATGGAGCGGGTGAGGAGGCGGGCGGCGAGCCGGGAGTAGGCGGGGTCCTCGGAGATCAGGCCCGCGGCGGCCTCGGTGGCCAGCGAGCGCAGCTCGGCCTCGTCCGACCGGGCGTTGCGGCCGCGGAGCGCGGCGGCGGCGACGCGTCCGGGGTCGGTGTCGGGCAGATCCGCTGTGAGGTCGGTGAGGGTCCGCAGCAGTGCGGTTCCCGGTCCGTCGCTCGTGGATCCCGTTGATTCGGCCGCTGAAACCGGATCGGCTGGCGCGATGGTCACGTGGTGCTCTCCCTCGCTCGGCTCGGGGCCGGCGGGGGAACGGGGGCAGCCGGGCGGAGCCGGGCCCCGGTCCTGGCGGCACTCCGTACGGCGTCCACCGGCCCATCCACGAGGCCCGGACGTCTGGGCATCCGGATCGGTCGAGCCGGATGTGCTGTCGGCAGGTCCTCGGACTCAGGGGTGCCCAAAAGCACACCGAACACACCGTTGCGGGACAGTTCCGGATTCGCACCGGATTTCCCTGCGGCGACAGCGAGCACGAGCATACATGTGGGGGCAGCCGGATACGGCAGCCCCCACATGTTGTGTCGCGCGGGATATTTGGTGTGACGCTATGACGTCGCCGGAAGCGCCAGGCGATACGTCAGCAGCTTGAGGTCGTCGAGCGGATTCCAGTCCCTCTCGGGCGTCCGTACGAAGCCGAGGCGCCCGTAGATCCTATGGGCGCCGCGCATCGCCGGCTGCGTCGACAGGACGATCCCGGTGACCCCCGCGGTGCCCCGTGCGCGGTCGATGCAGGCCCGTACGAGCGCCTCACCGGCCCCGGCTCCCCGGGCCTCGCGGGAGACCGCGAGCATCCGGAACTCGGCCTCGTCCGGCGCCGCGATATCGGCCCACCGGTTCCCCGGCGGGGCGTAGGTGACTCCGCCCAGGATGCGGCCCCGCGCGTCGGCGGCGACGAGCACCTCGGCCTCGGCGGCCCGCCGGGCGACGTCGCGCAGGTGCACCAGGTACGGATCGTCGGCACCGAAGTCCAGCAGCCCGTCCCCGAGATAGGCCTCGGCGGTGATCTCGCCGAGGAGGGCGTGTTCGGCGGGCTCGACCGGCCGGATCGTCATGTCCATGGGCGGAAGTCTGCCGCACCCCCGGGCCGTGCCCGCAAGTGTTTTCCGCCGGGCACACGGACGGGCCGCCGTACCCCCTGCGTGTGGGGGTGCGACGGCCCGTACCGGCGTTGTCAGTGACCGCCCGGCGCCCCGGCCGTGGCCGGCGGGAGCTCCGTCTGCACGCCCGGGTCGCCCTCGTCCGCGGTGTAGTCGCCCGGAGAGGTCTCGTCGACCCCGGCGGGGGCCTTCAGAGCGTTCAGGACGAAGGTGAGGACGACGGTGACCACGATGTTCAGCACGAACGCCGTGAGGCCGATGTAGCCGATCTCCCCGAGGCCCGGGATCTCCTTGGAGGACCCGCCGAAGTGCGCCTGGGTCGGGCTGGCGACGCCGTAGGCGGCGGCCGTCCCGTAGACCATGCCGACCGCCCAGCCGGCGAGCAGCGCCCAGCGGTGGAACCACCGGGTGAACAGGCCGCCGACCAGGGCCGGCATCGTCTGGAGGATCCAGATCCCGCCCAGCAGCTGGAAGTTGATCGCGACTGTCTTGTCCATGGTGAGGACGAAGGCGAGTGCGCCGACCTTCACCAGCAGCGACACGAGCTTGGAGACCTTGGTCTCCTGCGCGGGTGTCGCGTCGGGCTTCAGGAAGTCCTTGTAGATGTTCCGGGTGAACAGGTTCGCCGCGGCGATCGACATGATCGCCGCGGGCACCAGGGCGCCGATGCCGATGGCGGCGAACGCCACGCCCGCGAACCAGTCGGGGAACATGTTCTCGAAGAGCTGCGGGATCGCCAGCTGGCCGTTGTCCACCTTGACCCCGGCGGCGATCGCCATGAAGCCGAGCAGTGCGAGCAGCCCCAGCATCAGCGAGTACAGCGGCAGGATCGTGGTGTTGCGGCGGATCACGTTGCGGCTGCGGCTGGACAGCGTCGCCGTGATCGAGTGCGGATACATGAAGAGCGCGAGCGCCGAACCCAGTGCCAGGGTGGCGTAACCCCACTGACCCTCCGCGCCGGGCGCGAGCGCACCGGTCGGCTTGCCGCCCGGCGGGCCGTTGAACTTGTCCTGCGCGGCGGCGAAGATGTCGTCGAAGCCGCCGAGCTTGATCGGGATGTAGATGATCGCCACGGCGATGACCAGGTAGATCAGCCCGTCCTTGACGAACGCGATCAGCGCGGGCGCGCGCAGGCCCGAGGAGTAGGTGTACGCGGCGAGCACCGCGAACGCGATCAGCAGCGGCAGGTCCTTGACGAACCAGCTGGTGTTCTCGCCGCCGCCGACGCCCATCACGTCCAGCACCGCCTGGATGCCTACGAGTTGGAGCGCGATGTACGGCATGGTGGCGAGGATGCCGGTGACGGCGACCGCCAGCGAGAGCCCCTTCGAGCCGAACCGGCCGCGGACGAAGTCCGAGGTGGTGACGTAGCCGTGCTTGTGCGAGACCGACCACAGCCGCGGCAGGAAGGTGAAGATCATCGGGTACACCAGGATGGTGTAGGGCACCGCGAAGAAACCTGCCGCGCCCGCCGCGTAGATCGCCGCGGGTACGGCGACGAAGGTGTACGCGGTGTAGAGGTCGCCGCCGAGCAGGAACCAGGTGACCCAGGTGCCGAACGACCGTCCGCCCAGGCCCCATTCGTCCAGGCTTGCCTCGTTCTCGGCCTTGCGCCAGCGGGCGGCCATGAAGCCGACGACCGTGACGGCCAGGAAGAAGAAGATGAAGACGCCGAGTGCGACGCCGTTCACGCCGTCCTTCATGCCGACGCACCCCCCTTGCGGGAGCGCTGGTCACGCTGCCACAGCTTGTACGCGATCATCGTCAGCGCGGTGGAGATGAGCACCCAGAGCATCTGGTACCAGTAGAAGAACGGGATGCCGATGAAGGTCGGATCGACCTTGGCATACGAACTCACCCAGAGCATCGCCACGAACGGCGCGATGAGGCAGAGGGCGATGACCACCCGCACGGGTGTGACCGTCGGTGGTTTTCCTGGGTCTGCTGGCATTGCGGCGACTCCGTCCCCTCGCTGATCACCATGTGTAATGCGCAGGAAATCTAAGCGAGGGTCCCGCCCACCGTCACCCCCTGTCCGCATTGCGGTCCGGCAACGGTCCTCCGGGCGGGCCCGGATGGTCGAAATGCCGTCAAACGTACGAGGCTTGGTCCAGACCAATGATGGTGCGAGGGGGTGCCGTTGCCCGAACAGCCCCCGGGGAAGCGGTTCCTCGGGGGCTGTTCGGAATGCGCGGCGGAGCCGGCTCGTTCAGTCCAGCGGACGCTTCAGACGGGCCACGAACTTGTAGCGGTCGCCGCGGTAGACCGAGCGGACCCACTCGACCGGTTCGCCCTGTTCGTCCAGTGAGTGCCGGGACAGCATCAGCATCGGCAGGCCGACGTCCGTACCGAGCAGTCCGGCCTCGCTCGGAGTGGCGAGGGAGGTCTCGATGGTCTCCTCGGCCTCGGCCAGCCGTACGTCGTACACCTCGGACAGGGCCGTGTAGAGCGAGGTGTACTTCACCAGTGAACGCCGCAGCGCGGGAAAGCGTTTGGCCGAGAGGTGGGTGGTCTCGATCGCCATCGGCTCGCCACTCGCCAGCCGCAGCCGCTCGATGCGCAGGACGCGGCCGCCCGTGGTGATGTCGAGGAGCCCGGCGAGCGTGTCGTCCGCCGTCACATAGCCGATGTCCAGTAGCTGGGACGTCGGTTCCAGCCCCTGGGCGCGCATGTCCTCGGTGTACGAGGTGAGCTGAAGGGCCTGCGAGACCTTCGGCTTGGCGACGAAGGTGCCCTTGCCCTGGATGCGCTCCAGCCGGCCCTCGACGACCAGTTCCTGGAGTGCCTGGCGCACGGTGGTGCGCGAGGTGTCGAACTCGGCGGCCAGGGTCCGTTCCGGGGGGACGGGGGTGCCCGGCGGCATCGTGTCCGTCATGTCGAGGAGATGTCGCTTCAGGCGGTAGTACTTCGGGACGCGCGCGGTGCGCGTACCCGCGCCCGAGCCCGTCTCGTTCTCCGAACTGCCCCCGTCGGCACCCATGGCCCGCCTTCCCGACTGCTGCGTTGCTGCCGTCACCGGCTCCTCCGTCTGTCGCGGCTCACATGGTGGCACGGTCCCGTCACGGGTCGTCGCCCTCCCTCAGGTGTCGGTCCTATAACGGACGCGAGTGCACTTCTTATACACCCTTGACACCCCTAAAGGTCTAGGCCAAGCTCCCGGTACTGGTCTAAACCATTAAAGACCAGGTTCCAGCCCCAGCAGTACTCGTCGACGTTTCTTCGCGCGGTGGGCAGGGGTTGCAGCATCCCTGAGGAGGGTGGCGTGAAGCGCAAGCTCATCGCGGCGATCGGCGTCGCGGGCATGGTGTTCGGCATGGCGGCCTGTGGTTCTGACGACGACGGCGACGGCAAGAAGACCGGAGCCGAGGGTTATGCGGGCCAGACCCTGACGGTCTGGACGATGTCCGGCTCGAACCCTCCCGGTTGGACCAAGACGGTCACCGAGGAGTTCGAGAAGAAGACCAAGGCCAAACTGAAGATCGAAGTCCAGGACTGGAACGGTATTCAGCAGAAGGTCACCACAGCCCTCTCCGAGTCCAACCCGCCGGATGTTCTGGAGATCGGTAACACTCAGACCCCGGCGTACGCCAAGACCGGTGGCCTCGCCGAGCTGGGTGACGTGAAGAAGGAGATCGGCGGCGACTGGGCCGACGCGGTCAACGCCCCCTCCGTCTACGAGGGCAAGCAGTACGCCCTTCCGTGGTACTTCGGCAACCGTGTCGTGATGTACAACAAGAAGGTCTTCAAGGACGCCGGAATCACCGAGACGCCGAAGACCCGCGCGGACCTCTTCAAGGCCTTCGACGCCATCAAGAAGAAGGGTGACGCCGAGCCGATATACCTGCCCGGCCAGAACTGGTACTTCTTCGACGGTCTGCTCGTCGGCAAGGGCGTCGAGCCGGTCAAGAAGGAAGGCGACAAGTACGTCTCCAACCTGGCCGACCCGAAGGTCGCCGAGGCCATGGACGTGTACAAGCAGTACCAGTCCTACTCCAAGGCCCCCAAGGACAAGGACGAGGCCACCCCGCAGCAGGCCGAGGTCTTCGCCAAGGGCAAGACCGGCGCCATCATCGCGATGGGCTACGAGGCCGGCACGGCCATCAAGGCCAACCCGAAGCTGGAGAAGGACATCGGCTTCTTCACCATTCCCGGTGAGACCGCCGAGAAGCCCGAGGGTGTCTTCCTCGGAGGTTCCAACTTCGCTGTTGCCGCCGGCAGCAAGAAGCAGGACCTGGCGAAGGAGTTCCTGCGGATCTCCCTCAGCGAGGCGAACGACGGTGCTCTCGTCAAGGAGGCCGGCTGGACCCCGAAGTCCGACGCCATGCAGAAGTTCGCCGTGGGCCAGCCCGCTGCCGAGGCAGCCGGCCCCGCCGCTGCCAAGGCCGGTGGCACGACGCCGCTGATCCCGGAGTGGGCGCCGGTCGAGAACCCGCCGAACCCCATCAAGACCTACATGACGCTGGTCCTGCAGGGTAAGTCGCCCGCCGACGCCGCCAAGCAGGTCGAGGGCGAGCTCAACAAGCGCCTGAGCCAGCAGCAGTAGTTGTCGCAGTAGCGCGATGCATGCCGGGGCAGCGGACCTTCACCCGCCGCCCCGGCTGTACGCACCGTTCCGGTAGGGCTCTGTTGGAAGTGATGGCGAGCATGGCAGTGCAAACCAATCCGTCGGACGTGGCGAAGTCGGCCGCAGCCCGGGGGCAGGACGGGCAACCACCCGCCAATCAGGGCGGGGGACGCAAGCGGAAGCCGGGCGTGGGGATCGCCCCCTATCTGCTGCTGGTACCCGCACTCGCTGTAACAGCAATTCTCCTCGGCTATCCCCTGGTGAAGAACGGCATGCTGTCGTTCCAGAACCTCAATATGGGACAGCTGATCCAGCATGTCACCGAATGGAACGGGTTCAAGAACTACGAGGAGATCCTCGGCGGTGAGGACTTCTGGCGCGTCACCGTCCGCACCATCGTCTTCACCGGCGTCAACGTCGTACTGATCATGGTGCTCGGCACGCTGACCGGGCTGCTGCTCGCCCGCCTCGGCAAGAAGATGCGGCTGACGCTGATGATGGGCCTGGTGCTCGCATGGGCGATGCCCTTCGTCGCGGCATCCACGGTCTACCAGTGGCTCTTCGCCTCGCGCTACGGAGTGGTGAACTACGTCCTCGACAAGGCCGGCTTCCACTCCATGGCCGACTACAACTGGACGGGCTCGCAGCTCTCCACCTTCTTCGTGATCACGCTGCTGATCGTCTGGGGCTCGGTCCCGTTCGTGGCGATCAACCTCTACGCGGCAACCACGACGATCCCCAAGGAACTGTACGAAGCCGCTTCGCTCGACGGAGCCGGCAGCTGGAAGAGTTTCACCTCGGTGACGTTCCCGTTCATGCGGCCCTTCCTTTTCGCCACGACCTTCCTTGAGGTCATCTGGGTGTTCAAGGCGTTCCCGCAGATCTTCACCATCAACGAGGGCGGCCCCAACCGCCTCACGGAGACGCTGCCGATCTACGCCTTCGTCGAGGGGGTCGGCAACCAGCACTACGGCATGGGCGCCGCCATCTCGCTGCTCACCATCCTGATCCTGCTGGGGCTGACCTCGTTCTACCTCCGCATCGTTCTCAAGCAAGAGGAGGACGAGCTGTGAAGCGCTCACTGTTCGGCCGCATCTGGCCCAACGCAACGGCGATCATCCTCTTCGCCGTACTGGTCTTCCCCGTCTACTGGATGTTCACCACGGCGTTCAAGCCGACGGGCGACATCATCACCGAGAAACCGGTCTGGTTCCCGACCGAGGCCACGTTCGAACACTTCAAGACGGTGTACAACGCACCGCACTTCCTCACCATGGTCGGCAACTCGCTGACCGTCACGCTGCTCGCAGTCGTGTTCTCGCTGATCATCGCGCTCTTCGCCTCGTTCGCGCTCGCGCGGATGCGGTTCAAGGGCCGCAAGAGCATGATCCTGATCTTCATGATCGCGCAGATGGCCCCGTGGGAGGTCATGGTCATCGCGATCTACATGCTGGTCCGCGATGCGGACATGCTCAACAGCCTTGTCCCGCTCACGTTCTTCTACATGGTCATGGTGCTGCCCTTCACCATCCTGACGCTGCGCGGCTACGTTGCCGCCGTGCCCAAGGAGCTGGAGGAGTCCGCCATGGTCGACGGGTGCAGCCGCCCGCAGGCGTTCATCAAGGTGATCCTCCCGCTGCTCGCCCCCGGCCTGATGGCCACCTCGCTCTTCGGTTTCATCACGGCGTGGAACGAATTCCCGCTCGTCCTCATCCTGAACAAGGACCCTGAGGCCAAGACGCTGCCGCTGTGGCTCTCCCAGTTCCAGAGTCAGTTCGGCGACGACTGGGGTGCCACCATGGCGGCGGCCTCGATCTTCGCGATCCCGATCCTGATCCTCTTCGTCTTCCTGCAACGTAAGGCCGTCAGCGGTCTCACCGACGGTGCCGTGAAGGGATAACGCCACCATGACCACCCTCGTATCCACCACGGACACCCTCACCCGCGACGCACTCGCCGTCCTGCAGCCGGGATTCACCGGCACCACCGCCCCGGACTGGCTGCTGCGCCGGGTCGGCGAAGGCCTCTCATCCGTCGGCCTGTTCGGCCGCAACATCGAGACGCCCGAGCAGGTCGCCGCCCTTACCGCCCAGCTCCGCGCCGAACGCGACGACGTGCTCGTCGCGATCGACGAGGAGGGCGGTGACGTCACCCGGCTCGAGGTGCGCCACGGCTCCTCCTTCCCCGGCAACCTGGCGCTCGGCTCCGTCGACGACACCGGCCTGACCCGCGCCGTCGCCCAGGAGCTGGGCCGCCGGCTCGCCGCCTGCGGCGTCAACCTCAATTGGGCGCCGTCCGCGGACGTCAACTCCAATCCGGGCAACCCGGTCATCGGGGTACGGTCCTTCGGCGCCGAACCCGGGCTGGTCGCCCGGCACACCGCCGCCTACGTCGAGGGCCTCCAGGCCGCCGGCGTCGCCGCCTGCACCAAGCACTTCCCGGGGCACGGCGACACCGCGGTCGACTCGCACCACGCGCTGCCCCGCATCGACGTGGACCTGGAAACCCTGCACGCCCGTGAACTGGTGCCTTTCCGGGCGGCGATCGCAGCGGGTTCCAAATCGGTGATGAGCGCGCATATCCTGCTTCCCGCGCTCGACCCGGACCGCCCGGCGACGCTGAGCCCGCAGATCCTCACCGGTCTGCTGCGCGAGGAGCTGGGCTACGACGGCCTGATCGTCACCGACGCCGTGGAGATGCAGGCCATCGCCTCGACGTACGGGATCGAGCGCGGCTCGGTCCTCGCGATCGCGGCGGGCGCCGACGCGCTCTGTGTCGGCGGCGGCCTCGACGACGACAGCACGGTGCTCCGGCTGCGCGACGCGCTGGTCGCGGCGGTCCGTGCCGGTGAACTGCCCGAGGAGCGGCTGGCCGACGCCGCAGCCCGGGTACGGGCCCTTGCGTCCTGGACGCAGCGGGCCAGGGGGGCTGTCCCGGAGCCGGGCGCGGCAGTGCAGGAGGGGACCGCGCCCGGCACCGGGGGCAGCACGGGCATCAGCTCCGACATCGGCCTGGTCGCGGCCCGCCGCGCGGTCGTGGTGACCGGCACGGCCCGGCCGCTCACCGGGCCGGCGTACGTCGCCGCCCTCACCCCGGTCGCGAACATCGCGGTCGGCGCCGAGACCCCCTGGGGCGTCGCGGCCGAACTGGCCCGGCTGGTGCCGGGCACCGGGACCGACACGTACGGCAAGGGGAACGAGGCACTCGCGGCCGATGTGCTGCGGGCCGCGGGGGAGCGGCGCATCGTCGCCGTCGTCCGAGACGCGCACCGCCACCCGTGGATGACCGAGGCCCTGGACGCGCTGCTCGCGGAGCGTCCGGACACGATCGTGGTCGAGATGGGCGTCCCCCAGGCCGAACCTCTGGGCGACTTCCACATCGCCACCCACGGAGCGGCCCGCGTCTGCGGCCTGGCGGCGGCAGAGGCCATGGCACCAGCGATGTAGGCCCGCCCAACCCAACCAGGCCCGTCAGCCACATCAGGCTCGCGCGGCCACATCAGGCTCGCGCGGCCAAAACAAGCCCGTCCGGCGCTTGAGGACAAGACCCGAGCACGGGGGCGCCCGGACACATCAAGCCCTTCCGGCGCTTGAGGACGAAGCGTCCGCGGGACGCACCCGCACGCGAGAGGGCCGGGACACCCCACGGTGCCCCGGCCCTCTCGCGTACCGCCAAGGACTAAATACCCTGCCACTGCGGCTTCGCCGCATACGTGGCGCGGAAGTACTCCGCCAGCTTCAGCTTCGACGCCGCCGCCTCGTCGACCACGATCGTCGCGTGCGGATGCAGCTGCAGCGCCGACGCGGGCACGACCGAGGCCACCGGGCCCTCGACCGTCTGCGCCACCGCATCCGCCTTGCCCTCGCCCGTCGCGAGCAGGATCGGGTGGCGGGACTCCAGGATCGTCCCGATGCCCTGGGTGATCACGTGGTGCGGCACCTGCGCGATGTCGTTGTCGAAGAAGCGCGCGTTGTCGACCCGGGTCTGCTCGGTGAGCGTCTTGATCCGGGTACGGGAGGCGAGCGAGGAGCACGGTTCGTTGAAGCCGATGTGCCCGTCGGTGCCGATGCCCAGCAGCTGGAGGTCGACCCCGCCGGCCTCGGCGAGCGCCCTGTCGTACGCCTCGCAGGCAGCCTGGACGTCCTCGGCGGAGCCGTCCGGGCCCATGAACGAGGCCTCGGAAAGGCCGAGCGGTTCGACGACCTCGCGCAGCACCACGGAGCGGTACGACTCCGGGTGGCCCGCCGGCAGCCCGACGTACTCGTCGAGCTGGCAGATGCGGGCGCGCGAGGCGTCCACGGCGCCGGAGCGGACCCGGTCCGCCAGCGCCTGGTAGATGGGCAGCGGGGTCGAGCCCGTGGCAACGCCGAGGAGGGCGTCGGGCTTGCGGCTCAGCAGGGCGCCGATGGCCCCCGCGATCAGTTCGCCGCCTGCCTTGGCGTCCGGGACGATGACAACTTCCACGCGGGGCCTGCCGATCTGGAGTGACTACATGTGGTATAGACCAATCAAAGTCCTAATCTAGCAGAACTCCCCGCACATGGACCGACCCAGGGGTACATGCGGGCGAACGGTGGGTGACTCCGGCCGCAATCCCGCCGGGCGCGGTCCGCTGGCGGCCCCGAGGTGCCCCGTGTTCGACTTGGCTGATGCATCGGTCCACCCCGGGAGGCACCAGACATGTCCGTCACGTACCCGGCAGGCGAGGGCGAGCTGCCCGGCCGGATCATGTCCGGCGAGATGGCCGAGCAGCCCGCGATGCTCCGCCGCATCCTCGACGAGGGGGCCCCCGCCATCCGTGCGGTGGCGGCCGAGATCGGGGCGAGGAAGCCGCGCTTCGTGCTGCTCACCGCCCGCGGCACATCGGACAACGCCGCGCTCTACGCGAAGTACCTGATCGAGATCACGCTCGGGCTGCCCTGCGGCCTGGCCTCGATGTCGACCACCACCGCGTACGGCGCGAAGCCGGACCTCAAGGACGTCCTGGTCGTCACCGTCAGCCAGTCCGGCGGCTCGCCCGACCTGGTGGCGTCGACCAAGGCCGCACGGGAGGCCGGAGGGGTGACGCTGGCGGTGACCAACAACCCGGACTCGCCGCTCGCCGCGGTCTCCGAGTACCACATCGACATCCTGGCGGGGCCGGAGAAGGCTCTGCCGGCCACCAAGACCTACACCGCATCCCTGCTGTCCCTGTACCTGTTCGTGGAGGGCCTGCGCGGCGGTGACGGCGACCGGGCCGCGATCCTGCCGGAACTCGCCGAGGCGATCCTGGCCCGCAAGGACGAGGTCAAGGCCCTGGCGTCGCGCTACCGCTTTGCCGAGCGCATGGTCATCACCTCGCGCGGCTACGGCTACCCCACGGCCAAGGAAGCCGCCCTGAAGCTGATGGAGACGAGCTACATCCCCGCTCTGTCCTACTCGGGCGCCGACCTGCTGCACGGGCCGCTCGCCATGGTCGACAACATCTCCCCGGTGATCGCCGTGGTCACCGACGGCCGGGGCGGCGAGGCTCTTCAGCCGGTGCTCGACCGGCTGCGCGGACGCGGCGCGGACCTCTTCGTGGTCGGGCCGAAGGCCCAGGTGGAAGCGGCGTCGGCGGGCTTCGTGCTGCCGACGGCCGGAGTCGCGGAGGAGGTCCAGCCGATCCTGGAGATCCTGCCGCTGCAGATGCTCGCCTACGAGGTGACGATCGCCCGGGGCCAGGACCCGGACGCCCCGCGCGCACTCGCGAAGGTCACCGAAACCCGCTGACCGGGCGGCAAGGACGGCCCGGAAACACCCGCGGGCCGCGGCGCCGGGCCGGGACCCTCAGCCCGACCAGCACCGCAGCCCGGAGCAAGACCGCCCGCCGTAGGGGGCGGTCTGCCTGGCCGGCGGTGTGCGGTGCCCCCGGCCGGGGAGAGATACCGGCGCAGTCAGGGCAGAGAGCGCTGGTATCTCGTTCCGCTCTCCTGTGCGGGGAGAGCGGAGGCTCTGTCTTCTGCATTGTGGACTAGACCATTCATCCCTGTCCATCCATGGGGAACGGCAATTTCCGGCCCTTCCCCCTGCACGTACGCCCGGACCTTCCGGTTCGGTACCTGTGCGTATCCACAGGTACGCTCGCACGCGTGCCCTCCATGAACGACCTCGTCCGCCAGCACACAGCCCTGAGTGACACCGACCTCGAGTGGCTCCATCTGCTGGTCTCGGAGTGGCAACTGCTCTCCGACCTCTCCTTCGCCGACCTGGTGCTCTGGGTTCCCACCCGCGACGGCACCCGCTATGTGTCCGTCGCCCAGATGCGGCCCAACACCGGCCCCACCTCCTACCAGGACGACATGGTCGGCCATCTGGTGCCGCGCGGCCGCCGTCCGCTGCTGGACGCGGCACTGGACGAGGGCCGGATCGTGCGCGAGGGCGATCCGGAGTGGCGCGAGGAGGTGCCCGTGCGGGTCGAGTCGATCCCCGTGCGCAGGGAGGGCCGGGTGCTTGGCGTCATCGCCCGCAACACCAATCTCCTCACGGTCCGCACCCCCTCCCGGCTGGAGCTCACCTACCTCCAGTCCGCCTCGGACCTGGCCCAGATGATCGCCGCCGGATCGTTTCCGTTCCCCGGTCAGCAGGTCGACATGGACGCCTCGCCGCGGGTCGGTGACGGACTGGTCCGGCTCGACGCCGACGGTGTCGTCCAGTACGCCAGCCCCAACGGCCTCTCCGCGTACCACCGTCTCGGTCTCGCCTCCGACCTGGTCGGACAGCACCTCGGCGGGATCACCGCCGAACTCGCACCCTCCCGGGGCCCGGTGGACGAGGCGCTGGTCAAACTGGCCAGCGGTTACGCGCCCCGTGAGTTCGAGGTCGAGTGCACGGGCGGAGTGATCCAGCTCCGCGCGATCCCGCTCAAGCCCAAGGGTGTCCGGATCGGCTCCCTGGTCCTGCTCCGCGATGTCACGGAACTGCGCCGCCGCGAGCGTGAGTTGATCACCAAGGACGCGACCATCCGGGAGATCCACCACCGGGTGAAGAACAACCTCCAGACGGTGGCTGCCCTGTTGCGGCTGCAGGCCCGGCGGATGGACTCCGAGCAGGGCCGCGAGGCGCTCAACGAGGCGGTACGGCGCGTCGGTTCGATCGCCATCGTGCATGAGACGCTGTCCCAGAATCTGGACGAGCGGGTGGAGTTCGACGAGATCGCCGACCGGGTCATCGCCATGGTCGCCGAGATCTCGCCGGGCAAGGTCACCTGCCGCCGTACGGGACGCTTCGGCATTCTCGACGCCGAAGTGGCCACCCCGCTGGCGATGGTCCTGACCGAAGTGCTGCAGAACGCACTGGAGCACGCTTTCGGAGTCGCCGAGTCCGGCACGGTCGAGGTCTCCGCGGTGCGGGGCGGTTCGCCCGCCGAGGGACGGCTGCTGATCACCGTTCAGGACGACGGCTGCGGTCTGCCCGAGGGATTCGACCCGCAGCGCGCCGGCAATCTGGGGCTCCAGATCGTACGGACGCTGGTGGAGGGTGAGTTGAGCGGGACGTTCGGCATGGTTCCGGCGCCCGAGCGTGGCACCCAGGTCATCCTCGACATCCCGGTCAGCGCCGATAAGTAGCCCCTCCGCAGGCACCGCGCCGCCGGACGTCCGCACAGCAGGAAGCCCGCACAGCAGAAGGCCCGGACCGTTGGTCACGGTCCGGGCCTTCTGGTCAAGCATGCGCTTCGGGGGTACTGCGCGCTGCGACTCGGGGGAGGGCGGGGTGATGCGTACGCTCTGTACGCGCCGCCTGGCTCAGGTTCGTAGCGGTGGCGTCGGTCAGGCGCTGGCGTTGCGCGCCCGGTTGCGAGCGGCGCGGCGCTTCATTGCGCGGCGCTCGTCCTCGCTGAGGCCACCCCAGACGCCGGAGTCCTGGCCGGACTCGAGCGCCCACTGCAGGCACTGCTCCATGACGGGGCAGCGACGGCAGACGGCCTTGGCTTCCTCGATCTGCAGCAGCGCAGGACCGGTGTTGCCGATGGGGAAGAACAGCTCCGGGTCTTCCTCACGACAAACGGCGTTGTGACGCCAGTCCATGGCTGCTACCTCTCCTTGGTATTACGTACTGTGGCTTGTGAATGTGAACGCTTTCACGAATCCCCCCGCAGGTGTCGGGCCGACGTCCAGATGGACTGGATGTGGTCCTGTGAAGTGAGGAGGGGTTCTGGCTCTCAGTGGAGGCCGTTGTTGCGGGCCGTCCCGATCGCCATGTAGAGATTCGCAAACCTCGGCGACGGATACAACCCCTTCAGGAAAGTTTTTTTTGATTCCTCGGTGTCGGCTAGGTCACAGCCGTACTTCTAGAGGGTGGAAGCCAGTCCAAACGTTCGAGTTAAAGGACTTTGGTCCCTTCCGCTCACACAATCACACGCAGTGCACGGCGTACGCCTGTGAACGTCACACTTGTACGCAGCCCCAGGTGGTCACCGTCCATCTGGAAGGGCAGTGGGGCCTTTGAATGCAAGGTGAAGTCGGTGAGGTCATGCCGTGAAACCGCGTGCTTGCCGCGTGGACCCTTTTCGGGGCTCGAGGTGAGCAGCTGACCGGCGTAGCGGGTGACCGCGGCCGTCGAAAGCCGCTGCAGGCCGAGGACGTCCAGGGCGGTGTCGAACGTGGCCTTCGGGGAGGCGTATATGGGGCGATTCCCCAGGTAGGTCCAGGGTGCCGTATTGCAGATTATGGAGAGCGCGAGGTCGGTGACCGGCTCCTCGCCGGGCACGTCGAGCGTGATCACCCCGTTCCGCCGGTGCGGTTCGTCGAGGAACTGGCGGAGCACCTGGCGGACGTACAGCGCATGGGTCGACCGCTTGCCCTGTTCCCGTCGCTGTTCGACCCGGCCGATGACTCCGGCGTCGAATCCGAGGCCGGCGCAGAAGGTGAACCAGCGTTCCGGGACGGATTCGTCCTCGGTGCCCGGCGTTCCGGCAGCCAGGCCGAGGCCGACGGTGCGCTCCGTCCGGTTGGCCAGCGCGTCCAGGATGGCCCCGGTCGCCTCCACGGCGTCATTGGGCAGGCCGAGGGCGCGGGCGAAGACATTGGTGGAGCCGCCGGGGACCACGGCGAGTTTCGGCAGGTTGTCGATGTCGGGGCCGTTGTGCAGCAGGCCGTTCACGACCTCGTTGACCGTGCCGTCGCCGCCGAGCGCCACCACGAGATCGATGTCGTCGCTGGCCGCGGCCTGACGCGCCAGGTCGCGGCCGTGTCCGCGGTACTCGGTGGTCACGGCCTCCAGCTTCATCTCGCTGGCCAGTGCGTGAATGAGCACGTCACGGGTCCGCGCACTGGTGGTGGTGGCAGCTGGGTTGACCACAAGAAGTGCGCGCATGTCCGCCAGGGTACCTACCGCGGGGTACGGGACTGAAGTCCTGCCCGGTGGCCTTCACGCACAGTGACGACCTGGGTGCGGCGGGGCGGCCGGAACCGGCGCGTTCCCCGGGCACGGCGACCCCGGCTTCACTTTCGCGGGCCGGGGATGCCAATCTGCAAGGGTGAGTACTCAGGAGAACGCGCCCTCGCCGATGCCTCTGGCCGAACCGCCGAAGCCGGCCAGGATCACGCTCGTGGCCGGACTCAACGCCCTCGAAGGTGCGGCCCTCGTCATCGGCGGGATCTACATGCTGGTCATGGGTCTGCTCGGCCGCCCCGACAGCCCGCAACAGGCCGAAATGGGCGGTCTGACACTGGTCGCGCTCGGGCTGATCCCGCTGTTCGCCGCCCGTGGACTGCTGCGGCGACGCAGCTGGAGCCGCGGTCCGGCCCTCATCACCCAGATCATCGCCCTGCCGGTGGCGTGGACGCTGCTGCGGTCCCAGGGCGTGCTGATCCCGGCCGGGATCGTCCTCGCGGCGGTGTCGCTCACCGCGCTGTACCAGCTGGCCAGGCCTACGACGATCGACGCTCTCGGTATCCGTCGGCCGGGCTCGGCGCCCGAAACGGACACCGAAGCCTGACGCGGACGGCCGACGCGTACGCGCGAACCGGGGCGCAGGCGGCCACCGGTCTCCCGGGGCCGCGCGCCGTCCGGCTACTCCTCGACGAGCAGCCGTTCCCGGAGCTGCGCAAGGGTGCGGGCCAGCAGCCGCGAGACATGCATCTGTGAGATGCCGACCTCCTGCGCGATCTGCGACTGGGTCATGTTGCCAAAGAACCGGAGCAGCAGAATCCGCTTCTCCCGGGGTGGCAGATCCTCCAGCAGCGGCTTGAGCGACTCCCGGTACTCGACCCCCTCCAGCGCCTCGTCCTCGGAGCCGAGCGTGTCCGCGACCGCGGGGGACTCGTCGTCCGTGTCCGGCACGTCCAGCGAGAGCGTGCTGTAGGCATTGGCCGATTCCAGGCCCTCCAGGACCTCTTCCTCGGAAATGCCGAGCCGCTCCGCCAGCTCGTGAACCGTGGGCGAGCGGCCGTGCTGCTGGGAGAGCTCAGCGGTCGCCGTGGTCAGCGAGAGCCGCAGCTCCTGGAGACGGCGGGGCACCCGTACCGCCCAGCCCTTGTCCCGGAAGTGGCGCTTGATCTCGCCGACGACGGTGGGCGTCGCGTACGTCGAGAACTCGACACCCCGGTCCGGATCGAACCGGTCGACCGACTTGATCAGGCCGATCGTGGCGACCTGGGTCAGATCGTCCAGCGGCTCGCCCCGGTTGCGGAAGCGGCGGGCCAGGTGCTCCACGAGCGGCAGATGCATCCGCACGAGCCGGTTGCGCAGCTCGGCCTTCTCGGCCGATCCGTCAGGGAGCTTGCCCAGCTCGATGAACAACGCCCGCGCCCCGCTGCGGTCGTGTGGATCGTGGTGCCCGTGCTCGCTCATCTGGCCTGCCCGCTCCGCCTGCGACTGCTCCACCACGACCGTACGGCCAGCGGGCCCGTCCGCCCCGTCCACCGCACGGGGCAGGTCCGCCCCGTCCACCGGATGAGGCAGGGCCTGCTGCTCCGGGATGCCTGCTGCGCGCACCACCCCTGGTCGGATCGTTTCGTCCCGCACAGGACCGTCCCCGTTCCCGTTGCTCACGCCGGCCCGGGTCCCGCGCCGCGCTGTTTGTACAGGCTGATGCTGACCGTCCGGTCGTCGGCGACCGTGGAGTCGACCTTTCCTGCCAGTGCGGAGAGCACCGTCCAGGCGAAGGTGTCGCGCTCCGGGGCCCGACCGTCCGTCGTGGGGGCCGAAACCGTCACCTCGAGAGAGTCGTCGACGAGACGGAAGACGCAGCTGAGGACGGAGCCGGGCACGGCCTGCTGAAGCAGGATCGCGCAGGCCTCGTCGACCGCGATGCGAAGATCCTCGATCTCGTCGAGAGTGAAGTCCAAGCGCGCTGCGAGGCCGGCCGTGGCCGTACGCAGCACCGACAGGTAGGCACCCGCAGCGGGCAGCCGGACCTCTACGAAGTCCTGATTCCCGGGCTCGCCTGCGATCTGGGACACCCTCACCTCCAAGGTGGCACAAACTCATTCGAGGATCCGGGAAGGGTGCCCCGGAGCCATGCGGTACGTCTTCGGTTCTTGGTCCGGCGACGCTATCGCGATCCATGATGCCGTGTCGCCAAGACCTCGTCCCATGACTGTCACTCATGGTAAGCCCATGAGTACACACAGTGGCTAGAGGTCTGCGGCAGTCAATTACGAACAACAGGCGCCGGTTTGACGTACCCAGGCGTCAGACGATCGAACCGTCCTCGAAGCACCAGCGCCAGCTTTCGCCGGGCTCGAAGCTCCGCATCACCGGATGGCCGGTCTCCTTGAAGTGCGTCGTGGCGTGCTGCATGGGTGACGAATCGCAGCAGCCGACATGGCCGCAGACCAGGCAGAGTCGCAGCTGTACGGGATGGGTGCCCGCTGCCCGGCATTCGAGACAGGTCTCGCTGAGGGGTGCGGGTTCGGGGCGCGGCAGATCTGATACGTGCGGGCACTCACTCATGATTGCCAGGTTACGACGGATGCGAGGACCGTGAGATGGACGCATTGCCACTGGTGGCACTGGTCGCGGCCAGTGCGGCGGTAGCGGGGCTGGCCCGCCGCACGCCGGTGCCCGCCCCGCTGCTACTGGTGGCCATGGGGCTGATCGGCTCGTACGTGCCGGGGGTTCCGACGTACACCCTGGACGCGCACATCGTGCTGCCGCTCCTGCTGCCACCGCTGCTCTACACGGCCGCCGTCGACAGCTCGTACCTCGACCTGCGGGCCAACCTCCGCCCCGTCGCCCTGCTCTCGGTGGGCTATGTGCTGTTCGCGACGGTCGCGGTCGGCTGGCTGGCCTACCGGCTGGTGCCCGATCTGCCGCTCACCGCCGCGCTGGTGCTGGGCGCCGTGATCGCCCCGCCGGACGCGGTCACGGCCGCCGCCATCGCCCGGCGGGTCGGCCTGCCCGCCCGGGTCACGACGATCCTCCAGGGCGAGTCCCTGGTGAACGACGCCACCGCGATCACCGCGTACAAGGTGGCGCTCGCCGCGGCCGTGGGCGAGGGGATGAGCTGGGGCGCCGGGATCGGCGAGTTCTTCCTCGCGGCGGTCGGCGGTGTCGGGGTCGGGCTGGTGCTCATGGTGCCGCTGCACTGGCTCCGTACCCACCTCAAGGAGGCGCTGCTCCAGAACACCCTGTCGCTCCTGATCCCCTTCGTGGCGTACGCGGCGGCCGAACGCGTGCACGCCTCGGGAGTGCTCGCGGTGGTCGTCGTCGCGCTCTACCTGGGCCACCGGTCCTGGCAGGTCGACTTCGCGACCAGACTCCAGGAGGCGGCCGTCTGGAAGATGGTCGCCTTCGTCCTGGAGTCCGCCGTCTTCGCGCTGATCGGCCTGCAGCTGCCCTTCGTGCTGAAGGGCCTCGGTGCGTACGCCGTCGGGGAGGCACTCTGGTACGGAGTGGCGGTGTTCCTGGCGGTCGTCGTCGTCCGGTTCATCTGGGTCTATCCGGCGACCTATCTGCCCCGGTGGCTGTCGAGACGGATCAGGGAGCGGGAACCCGAGACCGACTGGACCGCGCCGCTGATCGTCGGCTGGGCCGGCATGCGCGGGGTCGTCTCGCTCGCCATCGCCTTCTCCATCCCGATGGTCACGTCCGACGGGGCGGAGTTCCCGGCCCGCAACCTGGTGCTCTTCCTGACGTTCACCACAGTCATCGGCACCCTCGTCATCCAGGGGCTCACCCTGCCCCTCCTGGTGCGCGTCCTGAAGCTTCCGGGACGCGACCGGCAGGCCGAGACGCTCGCCGAGGCCCAGGCGCAGAGCGAGGCGTCCACGGCCGCCGAGGCGCGGCTGGAGGAACTGCTTGCCGACGAGCACAACCGGCTGCCCCAGCCGCTCACCGACCGGCTGCGCACCGTCCTGGAGCGCCGCCGCAACGCGGTGTGGGAGCGGCTCGGGGCGGCGAACGCGGTGACGGGGGAGTCGGCGGACGAGACCTACCGGCGGCTGGCCGGCGAGATGATCGAGGCCGAGCGTGCGGTCTTCGTGCGGCTGAGGGACGAGCGGGGCATCGACGACGAGATGATGCGGACCCTGCTCAGGCGTCTCGACCTGGAGGAGGCGGCGGCCTACCGGGAGGAGGCGGACTGAGGGGCACCGGACGGGCCCCGGGCCGGCTCCGGGCGGCCGGTGACCACGGCGGCGACGGCGGTACCGGCGGGGAACGCGCCCTCCCCGGCCAGCACGGTGAGTGCGTACAGGAGTTTGGCCACGTAGAGCCGTTCGACGGGCAGCCCGTGCCGGTCCTCGAAGTCGTCCGCGAAGGCGTGCAGGGCGGGAGTGGTGCGGGCGTAGCCGCCGAAGTGGAAGCGCTCGTCCAGGGACCAGACGCCGGCCGGTCCGCCGAACGCCTCGTGCTGGAGGCCGCGCACCGCGTCCCCCAGGAAGCCGCCGCGCAGGACCGGGACGCCGAGGGCGCGCTGTCCCGGAGCGAGGCCGGCGGCGAGACCGGCCAGGGTGCCGCCGGTGCCGCAGGCCACCGCGGCCACGCCGGCCGCGCCGCGCAGCTCGTGCCCGAGCTCTGTGCAGCCCTGTGCGGCCAGGGCGTTGCTGCCGCCCTCCGGGATGACCTCGCACTCCTCGTAGGCGCTCAGGAGCCCGGCCAGGACCTGTGGATCGGTCTTGGCGCGGTAGGTCGTGCGGTCGACGAAGTGCAGGCGCATCCCGTCGGCCGCGCACTGCGCGAGCGAGGGGTTGAGCGGCCGGTGGGCCAGCTCGTCGCCGCGTACGACACCGACCGTACGAAAGCCCAGCAGCCGGCCGGCGGCGGCCGTGGCCCGCAGGTGGTTGGAGTACGCGCCGCCGAACGTCAGCACGGGACGTCCGGCGGCGGCGAGCAGGTTGGGGGCGAGCTTGCGCCATTTGTTGCCCGGCAGATCCGGGTGGATCAGGTCGTCACGCTTGAGCAGCAGCTGTACGCCGTGCCGGGCGAACCGGTCGTCCTCGACCGGCTGCAGGGGTGACGGAAGCACCGGCTGCAGCCGGGCGAGGCCGGACGGGCCGGGTGGTGTGGCGGGCATGTCCCCATTGTGGACGTGCCCCGGCCGGGCCGCCGGGCGGCTACTTCAGGCGGTCGTGGATCCGGGCCCGCATGGCGGCCATCGTGAAGCCGCGCGGGTCCACCTTGCCCGGCTGCCACTCCAGGTGCCCGATGACCGACTTGGCGGTCCAGCCGTGGTGGCGGCAGATCGCTGCCGCGGCCTTCTCGATGGCTTCGAGCTGGGCGTCGGGCCAGGGATCCTTGCCGTCGCCGAGGTTCTCGCACTCGAAGCCGTAGAAGTGCCGGTTTCCGTCGGTGTTGGCCTCGTTGTCCGACGGCAGGCCCTTCTCGGCGATGACGGCGCGCAGGACGTCGTCGTCGCCGAGACCGGCGTGATTGGCCCGGCCGTAGCCGACCAGGTGGACGCGGCCGTCCTTGGCGATGACGCCGTGGCACAGCGGCCCCGGCAGATCGCTGTGGCCGTCGCGGCAGACACGGACGGTGGCGTCGGTGCCCTTGGTGACGGTGTGATGGATCATCACGCCGTTGACCGGGCCCCAGGCGCCCTTGCTATTGCGGTTGTGGGTACGCCAGTCGCCGACCTGGACGACGGTGAGCCCCTCGTTCTTCAGGGCGGCGAGGAAGGCGCTCGCGGACATGGGTGAGGACATGGCCGACTCCTTTTGTGCGTGGGGGAGTATGTCCGTACAGCGCTTCTACCCGACAAACCCGGACCCGGACCAGTTATGGACCGTGCAAGCGGCCCTGTTCGGGCGGTGTGCGAGCCGATCCGGTCAATTCCGTGAGCGCCGGGCCGGATTCAGCCCCTGGCGAGCCACAGGTCGGGGCCGAACACCTCGTAGTGGATATCTGCGGCGGGGACACCCCTGGCGAGCAGCTGGGTGCGCACGGACCGCATGAAGGGCAGCGGGCCGCAGAGGTAGGCGTGGGTGCCGGACGCGATGACCAGGCCCGTCAGGTCGACCTGGCCGGTGCGGTTCGCGGGGTGGCCGGGCTCGGGGTTCTCGTACCAGAAGTGTGCGGCGGCGTCGGGGAGTTTGCCGGTGAGCTGGGCATGGTCGGCGCGCAGGGCGTGGGTGCCGGGGGAGCGGTCGCCGTGGACGACGGTGACGGGGGCGGCGTGCCCGTCGTTCGCGAGCTGCTCCAGCATCGAGAGCATCGGGGTGCAGCCGATGCCGGCGGAGGCGAGCAGGAGCGGGGCGTCGGAGGACCTCAGCACGAGGTCGCCGTACGGGGCCGAGACCCGGATCCGGTCGCCGGCCCGGACCCGCTCGTGCAGCTGCCGCGAGACCTCGCCGTCGGGCGCACCACCGCCGCGCACCCGCTTGACGGCGATCGAGCGGAGCGTGGAGCCGGGGGCCGAGGAGAGGCTGTACTGGCGTATCTGGCGTGCACCGTCCGGGAGTTCGACCTGCACCGAGACGTACTGGCCGGGGTGGAAGTCCGGAGCGGGCGCACCGTCGGCGGGGTGGATCCGGAAGGTGGCGACGTCCTCGGTCTCCTCGGTCCGGGAGACCACCTCCCAGTCGCGCCACACGTCACCGGCGACGACGCCCTGTTGCGCGTACAGTCGCTCCTCGACGGCGATCAGGGCGTTGGCCATCAGCCAGTAGACCTCGTCCCAGGCGGCCGCGACCTCCGGGGTCACGGCGTCGCCGAGCACCTCGGCGATGGCGGCGAACAGGTGGGTGTGCACGACGTCGTACTGGGCGGCGGTGACGCCGAGCGAGGCGTGCTTGTGGGCGATGCGGCCGAGCATGACGTCGGGGCGGGTGTCCGGGTGCTCCACCAGGTGGGCCGCGAAGGCCGCTATGGAACCGGCGAGCGCCAGGCGCTGGGCGCCGGAGGCCTGGTTGCCGCGGTTGAACAGATCGCGCAGCAGCTCGGGGTGGGCGTCGAACAGCTTGCGGTAGAAGAGATCCGCGATGTCCCCGATGGCCGCGCCGACGGCGGGGAGGGTGGCACGGACGGTGGCGGTCGACGGCTCGGAGAGCATCGTGACTCCTCGGATTTGAATTGGTATCTGATATGCAAGTTTATTGGCGGGGTGAAGAAGGCCTGGCCGTGGGCCCGGTGTGCGGGAGGGGCGGTGTGCCGGAGGGTCAGCCGCCCGGCGGGCGCCCGCTGCTGATGCCGATCAGGAGCGGCCCGGTGGGGGATGCGACGAGACCGGCGACGGTGATCGGGTCGAGCGTGGCGTAGAAGGCCTCCGTGGCCTCGTGCAGGGCGCCGCGCAGCCGGCAGGCCGCCCGCAGTGGGCACGGGGCTGTGCCCTCGCAGTCGACGACGTCGCCGGGGCCCTCCAGCTTGCGGACGAGCCCGCCGACCGAGGCGGACCCGGCGCCCGGGGCGAGGGTGAGCCCGCCGCCGCGGCCCCGCCGTGCCTCGACCAGGCCGAGGTGCTGGAGCCGGGCCACGACCTTCGCGGCGTGGGAGTACGGCACGTCCATGGTCGCCGCCACCTCGCGGGTGGTCGGCGGATCCCCGTCCTCCACGACGGCGAGGCGCATCAGCACCCGCAGCGCCACGTCGGTGAATCTCGTCAGCCGCATGAGCGTCACCGTAGATAATTGGTATTCCAGATGCAAGTTAAACCGGTTCAAAGGTATCGCGCAGCGTTGTGCCCAGCCCAAAGCACGATTAGTCGCACTCTTTTGTGTAATGGCGCGCCGAGTCCCCTGCTGAAAGGCTTCTTCTCGCAGGTCAGCCGATGATCGAGAGGACGTCAGATGTCCGTTGGTGAAGAGGTTCAGAACGTGCAGGTGCCGCCGCAGCAGAGTCTTGGCACGGCAGCCGCGCGGAACCTCGCGACGACCACCAAGTCCGCTCCGCAGATGCAGGAGATCACCTCACGGTGGCTTCTGAAGATGCTCCCCTGGGTCCAGGTGCAGGGCGGCACATACCGGGTGAACCGCAGGCTGAGTTACTCGGTCGGCGACGGCCGGGTGACCTTCGTACAGACCGGGGACCGGGTGGCGGTCATCCCCGCAGAGCTCGGCGAGCTCCCCGCCCTGCGGGACTTCGGGGACGAGGAGGCGCTCGCCGAACTGGCCCGGAGGTGCGAGCAGCGAGACATTCCCGCAGGCCAGCTCCTTGCTACGGCCGGTGAGGCGGCGGACCGGGTCTTCCTGCTGGCGCACGGAAGGGTCGAGAAGATCGGCACCGGTCCCTACGGGGACGAGACGGTGCTCGGGGTCCACGCCGACGGCGCCTACTTCGGCGACCACTCCCTCATCGAGGGAGACGCCCTCTGGGAGTACACGGCCCGCGCCGTCACCGCGTGCACGGTGCTGACACTGCGGCGGGCGGATGTGCTCAACCTCGCCGAGCGGTCCGACGCGCTGCGCACCCACCTCGCCGGGCTGCTGGCCATTCCGCACCAGCGCACCAACAAGTACGGCGAGGCGGAGATCGACCTGTCCGCCGGCCATGTCGGCGAAGCCGTCGTGCCGCACACCTATGTCGACTACGACTCCGCGCCGCGCGAGTACGAACTGAGCGTCGCGCAGACGGTGCTGAAGGTGCACAGCCGGGTCGCCGACCTCTACAACCAGCCGATGAACCAGACCGAGCAGCAGTTGCGGCTCACGGTCGAGGCGCTGCGTGAGCGCCAGGAGCACGAGCTGATCAACAACCGCGAGTTCGGCCTGCTCAACAACTGCGACTACGGCCAGCGGATCCAGCCGCACGACGGGGTGCCCGGCCCCGACGACATGGACGAGCTGCTCTCGCGCCGGCGTGGGTCGAAGCTCTTCCTGGCCCACCCCCGGGCCATCGCCGCCTTCGGCCGGGAGTGCAGCAAGCGCGGGCTGGTCCCGGAGAGTGTGGACGTCGGCGGGCACCATGTGCCGGCCTGGCGAGGGGTGCCGATCTTCCCGTCCAACAAGATCCCGGTCACCGACGCTCGCACTACCTCGATCATCTGCATGAGGACCGGTGAGGCCGAACAGGGCGTCGTCGGACTCCAGCAGACGGGCATCCCCGACGAGATCGAGCCCAGCCTGTCGGTCCGCTTCATGGGCATCGACGAGCAGGCGATCATCTCCTACCTCGTGACGGCCTACTACTCGGCAGCCATCCTGGTGCCGGACGCGCTCGGTGTCCTGGAGAACGTCGAGGTCAGCCGCTGGCGCTAGGCCTGCGGCGCCCGGACCGGCGGGGCCGCCCCCGCCGGTCCGGGCCGCCTCGGCCACGGCCCGCAGCACCCACAGCAACCACCCACGTCCCCGGCCCGGGGGCGACAGCGACCGGGCCGGGACGGCAACGACCGGGGTGACCGATTGACCATGACCCGTACAGATGCCGCGACCGAGGGCAACGAGGCCGCGGCGCTTCTGGAGTACACCCGATCCCTCGTCGACCCGCACCTGAGGGCAGCGGTCGCCTCGCTGCCCGGATCGATCCGGCGCGTCGCCATGTACCACTTCGGCTGGCAGCACGCCGACGGCAGCCCGGCCGCCGGCGGTGCGGGCAAGGCGATCAGGCCGGCGCTCGTGCTGGCCGCGACCCGGGCGCTCGGCGGCGACCCACGGGACGCCGTGCGGGCAGCCGTCGCCGTGGAGCTGGCCCACAACTTCACCCTGCTGCACGACGACGTCATCGACGAGGACCGCACCCGCAGACACCGGGCCACGGCCTGGACGGTCTTCGGCATCCCGGACGCCGTCATCGCCGGTGACGCCATGCTCGCCCTCGCGCAGCGGCTTCTCGCCGAGGACGCGCGGGCGATGTCGCCGCGCGCCTCGGCCCGGCTCTCGACCTGTGTCATCGAGCTGTGCGCGGGCCAGCAGGCCGACTGCGCCTTCGAGGAACGCGGCCCGGACGAGGTCTCGTTGGACGAGTGCCTGGCCATGGCCACGGCCAAGACGGGAGCGCTGCTGGGCTGCGCCTGTGCGCTGGGCGCGCTCTACGCGGGTGCGGACGAGCGGGCTGTCGGGGCCATGGACGGCTTCGGCCGGGAGGCGGGGCTGGCCTTCCAGCTCATCGACGACCTGATCGGCATCTGGGGGGACCCGGCCCAGACCGGCAAGCCCGTCGGGGCCGATCTCGTCGCCCACAAGAAGTCGCTGCCCGTCGTCGCCGCGCTCACCTCCGGCACCCCGGCCGCGGCGGAGCTCGCCGCGCTCTACCGCGGCCCGATGAACACGTCCGGGGAGGTGAGTCGCGCGTCCGATTCCGTCGACCGGGCGGGAGGCCGCGACTGGGCACAGATCTGCGCCGCGGACCGGATGGCCCGTGCCGTGCACCATCTCTCCCGCGCCGTACCCGATCTCTCCGCGGCGGGCGATCTCCTGGCCCTGGCGGAGTTCGTCACCCGCCGGACGCACTGAGCCGGCAGCCCGCAGGAAGGGCCCGGGCGGGGAAGCGGACGGGAGGAGGTGCGGCGTCGGGCCGGGAAAACGGTGAACGGTGAAGGGAGGTGCGAGGAGGCGAAGCCGGGAAAGGTCGCAGACCGGCCGGCCGCACGCGGAAGCGGTCACGGAGAACGGAGAAAGGAGCCGGGATCGGAACCCGCACATCGGACCGAGCCGTGTCCCCGCACCGGGGAACGGAGGAGGGAGCAGCGGGCAGCAGCCCCCGTCGAGCCTGTACGGCCTCAACACCGGCAGTAGGTACGCCGGTTGACGGCGCTCGGGCGAGGCGGGGGCTGTTCGCGCCCCGCGCCCCGCGCCCCGCGAAGGGCGCCGGGCGCGAGGGGCGGCCGCCTGAGGCGGGCCGGAAGTCGGGGCCGGGCGCCCGGTGGCGAGCCGGCCGGGAGAGTGCGTTGTCGGCGCGGCAGGTAGAGCGGGCGGATGACCGGGCGGCTGCGGGGACAGGTGAACGGGTGCGTCAGGGACGGCAGATGACACGCGGTGGCGTGCGCCGGTGATCGGCCGAGGTCACGGGGCTGCCGCAAGGAAGTGGAGGGCGGCACGGGGAGTGTCAGAGGTACGGGCTACAGTCCGTGCCCATGACAGAAGAGTCGTGGGCAGGGTGGTACCGGGACCGGCAGGGCTCCGATGCCGTCATCCTCACCATCGACGGACAGCAACTCCGCATTCGTATCCGGGGCGTCGACTTCGAGGGCGAAAGCTTCGACGGTCTCCGGCCTGCGGCGGGCGGGCCGGCGGAGAGCGCCGTGTTCGCCCTGGCGGACGGGGTGCTCAACGACTGTGTCCTGGAATGGGACCTGCCGTTCCCGGTCACCGCGGACGGGACGGCCCAGCAGGCGACGCTCAGCTGCCTGCTGTCGCTGCGCAGGCCCGACCCGTATCTCTACCTGGAGCTCCAGTTCGGCGGCGCGGCCTTCCGGTCCCACCGGGCCGAGAGCGACTTCGGGGCGGCGCTCGCCACCGTCCAGCGCGGCCTTCCGCCCGGGGTGCGCCTCCAGACCTGTATCGCCTGTGCCTTCTCGGACTACTTCCCGGCGCCAGGACGCGGCCTCTCCGGTGGCCTCGCCTGCTTCAGGGGGGCCAAGGAGGCCTACCGCGGGGCGGACGGCGAGAGCGACGTCCTCGATCTCTGGGACCGGCGCAGCGGCTTCGTTCAGGAGGTCTGGAGCTGCCCGGAGTTCGAACCCCGGCCGGTGGCGGGTGCGGGCACCGGCCACAGAGGTGCGTTCCCACTCGAACTGGCCTGATCGCCCGGACGGTTCCGGCCCCCTGGCCCGGACCGGCCCGCCCGGTTACCCCGACCCAACCCGCCTGACAGCGCGCCACCGTCAGGCGGGTTCGGCATTGCCGCACCTCCATTGTTCTACTAACATGCAAACAATGGAGGTTTTAATGAACCGGAAGAACCTCGGCCGCGCGGTCCTCGCCGCTCTGCCGTTCCTGATCGCGGCCGCCGTCGACCTCATCCTTTTCGCCGACCGTCGTGACCGGCTGCCCGCGCAACTGGCCAGCCACTTCGTGGGCAACGGCCGGGTGGACGACCACGCCGGCCAGGGCTCGTACATTGCGCTCGTCACGATCGTGCTCCTGGGGACCGGTGTTCTATGGGCCCTGATGGCCGCCGCGGGGAAGTACTCCGGCGGCGGGTACCGGAAGCTCGTCGCCAGTGGCTACGCCATCGCCGGGCCGCTCGGCTACCTGCTGGCGGTCGTCATGCTCATCAACGTGGATGCCGCCGAGGACGCACAGGGCCGCGTTCAGGACGTCTCGTTCCCGATGTGGCACATGGCGGTGGCCGCGGGGGTCGCCGTACTCGCCTTCGGGCTCGGGCTGCTGATCGCCAGGGCCTCTCCCGTCCCGGAGGAATCCGTGGCCGGACCGGCCGTCGGCGCCGAACGGATCGCGCTGGCCAAGGGGGAGATCGCTGGGTGGGCGCGCGGTGCCGGCTCGTGGTGGTTGCCGCTGGCCCCGCTCGTCGCACTCGGGGGCGGGGTGTACCTGCTGCTCACATCGGGCTCGGGCGGGGCGGTCCCCACGCTCGTCATAGGCGTGGTCCTGGCGAACTTCGCCCGTCCGTACGTCACGGCGGACCGGCGTGGCCTCAGGGTTTCCGGACTCCTGCCCTGGCCGCGCATAGGGGTCCCGCTCGACCGGATCGAGACAGCGAGCAGCAGTGACATCAACGTCCTGACCGAGTACGGGGGCTGGGGATACCGGTTCCGTCCCGGGCGCAGCGGCGTCATGATCCGTTCCGGTGAGGCGATCGTGGTACGGCTGTCCAACGGACGCGACTTCGCGGTCACCGTCGACGACGCGGCGACCGCCGCCGGGCTCCTCAACACGTTGATCGACCAGCGCCGAACGGATCATTGACCATGCTCTTCCGGGTCGACCCCACCTCCACCGTGCCGCTCGGTGACCAGATCGCGGCCTGTGTGCGCCGAGCCGTCGCCGACGGGACGGTCGCCTCCGGGGAGAGGCTGCCCGCCGCCCGGGTCCTCGCCGAGTCGCTGGGCATCAATGTGCACACCGTGCTGCGTGGCTACCAGCGGCTGCGCGAGGAAGGGCTGATCGAACTGCGCCGCGGGCGTGGCGCGGTGGTCACCGCCGGGGCATCGCCGCACCGGGCCAGACTTCTGGAGCGGGTGCGCGAGATGGTCGGCGACGCACGGGAACTCGGAATGACGGAGGACGAGCTGCTGACCCTCGTCCGTACCGAGCTGAACAGCTGACAGCCACCGGCGGCGTGGTGCCCGGAACCCGCGAAGGGCCACCCCGTCCTGCGAGGTGGCCCCTGTCGGCAGGGCGGTCAGGAACCGCTGCGGGCGAGCGCGGCCGCGAAGCCGTTCTGCCAGAGGGAGTCCACCTGGCTGCGCTCATTGGCATCCGGGTTCGGGTTGGTGCAGGACGGGCCGGGGCCGCCACCCGACATCAGCTCGCTGCACGGGCCCTCGTAGTGGTCCGGCAGACCGAGCACGTGCCCGGTCTCGTGCGTGGTGACACGGGTCGAGTCGTACTGCTGGTTCTGTGCGTAGTCCAGGAAGATGTAGCCGTTGCCGTGTCCGTCGGTGCTGGCGTAGGAGCCGCTCGGGTCGTCGCCCTCGTAGTAGGTGAAGTCCGCGTTGGACCCCTCCTGCAACTGGACGTTGGAGACCGAGCTGTTCCAGATCTGCGCGCTGTTGGCTATCTGGGTGCGGAAGGTCGGGGCGTTGGCGGTGCTGTAGACGATGGTGACCGACTTGATGCCCGGGTGCGCGGCACGCTTCTCGGCCACCGACTTCGCGACTGCGTCGAAGAACGCCTTGTTGGCGGCGGCGCTCTCGTGCGATCCGGATGCGCTGGTGTAGGCGGCGTGGGGGGCCGAGGAGGAGGCAGGTGCGGGAGCGGCAGAGGCGAGCGCGGGAGCGGTTCCCAGCGCGGCGGCGAGGCCGAAGCCGAGGCCGACCACGGCCGACATGACGGTCCTGGGGTGTCTCATGGGGGGTCTCCTACCAGTTACCTGTCCGAGGAACCCGTCCGATGATCGGACTCGGACGGGGGCGGTACGGAGAGAGTGTCGGTGAAACGGAGGCCCGGCGGATGATGCCAACCGGCGATAACGCGGCGCTATCACCCAGGACGGCAACGCGATGACGGGAGAGGACACAAACGGTGTCCAGCATTCCATCTCCCGCTGAATTGGCGGAGTTTGATGGGATTGCGGCGTCTGGTGCGGCATGGTCCGGCCGCCCTACTCTCGGCGGTATGGAGCTTGAGGTGAGGCACCTCAGGGCGCTGTGCGCCATCGCCGACGCCGGCAGCCTGCACCGGGCGGCCCGCAGACTGGGCGTGAGCCAGCCCTCGCTCACCACACAGCTGCGGCGGATCGAGAACTCCCTGGGCGCCGAGCTGTTCAGCCGCGAACGCACCGGCTGCCGCCCCACCCTGCTCGGCCACGCCGTGCTCAGCCGGGCCCGTCCGCTGGTCGACGGCATGCGGGCCCTGGTCAGCGATGCGAAGGCGGAGGCGGAGGCGGCCCGCGCCGGCGGCCCCCGGCTGCGCATCGGCTGCACCGCCAGCCGGGTCATCGGCGGCTGGCTGCGCAGGCTGCGGATCCGGATGCCGGGGACGGACATCTCGCTGCGGGTCGATGTGTCGGCGCACGCGCTGCTGCGCGCGGTCGAGGCCGGCCGGCTCGATGTCGCCTTCGTGCACGAGGTGGAGGGCTGTCCGCTGTACGTGCCGGACGGCCTGGTGCAGCGGGTGCTCCTGGACCGCGAACCGCAGTTCATCTCGATGGCCCGCGATCATCCGGCCGCCGCCCTGCCGGTCGTCGACCTGACCGACCTGGCCGCCGACCGGTGGATGGTCGACCCCACGGTGGACGGCGAATGGGACGGCCTGCGCCGGGTGTTCGGCGCGGCCGGTGTCGCACCGACCGTCCTGCACGGGGACTACCTCACCGCCGCATCGCTCGTGGTGCTCGGCGAGGCGGTCGCCCCCTGTCAGCCGACCTCGGGGCCTCGCGACGACATGGCGATCCGCCCGCTGCGCGACGACCCGCTCGCCGTACGGCTGCTGCTGGTGTCCCGGCCGGGCGCCGACATGGCGACGGTGTACGGGGAACTGGAGGCCGCCTACCGCGAGGCGGCCGGACGGGCGGAGGGCTACCACCAGTGGCTGCTGCGCAACCGGAGTCCGCTGGCCCGCTCCTCCTGAGTGCGGGCGGGGTGCCCGCCCGCGCGATTCAGCCCAGAGCGAGGCCGGTTCCGGTTCGGGACCCGGGCGGGCAGAGTCGGATCCATGAGGCTTCTGATACTGGGTGGTACCGAATTCGTCGGCCGGGCCGTCACCGAGGACGCCGTGGCGCGCGGCTGGGAGGTCACGGTGTTCCACCGCGGCCACCACGCACCGCCGCCGGGCACCGCCGAACTCCTCGGCGACCGCACCGCCGAGGGCGGACTGGCCGCCCTGGACGCCGCTGCCCCGAACGCCGTCGCCCCGGACGCCGTCGGCGGATCGGGGGACGGTGCGTACGCCTGGGATCTGGTCGTCGACACCTGGAGCGGCGCCCCCTCGGCCGTACGGGACGCGGCACGGCTGCTGGCGGGCCGGGCCCGCCGGTACACGTATGTCTCCAGCCGTTCCGTCTACGCGGACCCGGTCCCGGCAGGGCTGTCCGAGGACGGTCCGGTGGTGGCCGGCGCCTCGCCGGACGACGGCGGGGACGTCCCGTACGCGCTGGCCAAGCGCGGTGGTGAACTGGCCGTGCTGGACGCCTTCGGCGACCGGGCGCTGCTCGCCCGCGCGGGACTGATCATCGGCCCCTGGGAGAACATCGGCCGGCTGCCGTGGTGGCTGACGCGGATCGCCCGCGGCGGACCCGTGCTGGCCCCGGGGACACCGGAACTGCCCCTTCAGTACATCGACGCCCGCGACCTCGCCCGATGGCTGCTGGACGCCGCCGAGGCGGGACTCCACGGACCGTACAACCTGGTCAGCCGCCCCGGGCACACCACCATGGGGGGACTGCTCGACGCCTGTGTGCGGGCCACCGGATCCGATGCCGAACTGCGCTGGACCGATACCGCGACGATTCTTGCTGCGGGCGTCGAGCCCTGGTCGGACCTGCCGGTCTGGCTGCCGCCGGGCGAGCTGCACGACAGCCTGCACCAGGGCGATGTCGGCCGGGCGCACGCCGCGGGGCTGCACTGCCGTCCGGTCGAGGAGACGGTCGCCGACACCTGGACGTGGCTGTGCGAGCTGGGCGGCGTCGCACCGCAGCGGCCCGACCGGCCCACGGTCGGCCTCGATCCGCAGACCGAGGCGAAGCTGCTGGCGGGCTGAGGGGGCCACCCGGCCGGGGCGGCCCGGCCGACCGGTCGGCGGAAGCGGGGCGGCCGCCCGGCGTGGCACGACTGATGAGCACTCAATAAACCTGCATATTGCGCTGTATGGGAACAAAACCATGCAGAAGCGGTAAAAATCACCGCGTGGCGGTGACGGTGGCGGCAGCGGCAGCCATGGTGGGGGCCCTCGCGCCCGCCGCGGCCGCCGACCCGCTGCCTGGCGGTCTCGGCCCGTGTCTCGGGGACAGCTGCCCTCCGGACGTCCGGCCGGATCCGAACAACATGCCCGTCACCTACCACGACAGCAACATCAACATCTATGTCGGCGGCGACTACCTGGTCAGGGAGGCCGCCGCGGAGGCCGAGGGGAAGATCGTCACCCTCGGCCGGTTCGACATGGACAAGCGGGCGGGTGCCTCGCAGATCTACAACGTCGGTGTCGTCGGCGTGGGGTCGCGGGTGCCGCCGCCCAACGGCTCCGACTACCTGACGGTGGGCGGCGATCTGAGCGTCGCCTCCGGGGAGCGGCTGCTCGCGGAGGAAGGCGCCAACCAGGGTGTGGTGCGCCACGCCCAGGACCGCAGCGGGACGGTGACCCCGGACCCCGTCCACGACACCGGTGCCGCCGCTCCGTACACCGCGCTGCGCGACCAGCTGACGGCGGCCAGCCACTGCTACGCGTACGACGACAACGAGGACCATCGCCGTCCGGCGACCGGGACGGTCCAGAACTCCGGCGCCGAGACCGTCTTCACCGGCGACAAGACCTCAGCCCTCCAGGTCTTCGCGGTCGACGCCGATCTGGCCACCGGTGCGGGCGGCCAGCAGGGCATCGTGTTCAACGGCGTCCCGGACGGTGCGACCGTGCTGGTCAACGTCTACGGAAGTACCCGCAACATCAGTACGTACATGGGCTCGCTGCCCCAGTCCGGACTTCGCGAGCGCCTGATGTGGAACTTCCCGGACGCCACCGAGGTCGGGCTCAAGGGCACGGGCCAGTTCCAGGGAAGTGTCCTGATCGGTCAGCAGTCCAGTGTGGCGACGCTCGCGATGAGCGGCACCAACGGCCGCTTCTACACGGCCGGTTCGCTGACCCACACGTCGGAGGGCGAGTCGGGCGGCCAGGAGCTGCACGCCTATCCGTTCGACGGCGATCTGCCGGACTGCGGCGAGCAGCCCTCCCCGACGCCGACCCCGACCGATTCGCCCACGCCCACCCCGACCGATTCGCCGACCCCGACGGATTCGCCGACACCCACCACCGCTCCTTCCGACAGCCCGGGGCCGACTCCCTCCGAGTCCACGCCCGGTCCGCGGCCCACCCCGACACACAGCTGGCCGCCCCGGCCGCCCCACCCCGGAGGTGAACTCCCGAACACGGGTTCGCGCGGCGGTGAATGGGTGATCGGCGGGATCGCGGCAGTACTGCTGGTCGCGGGATCGGCGGCCACGCTGATGGCCCGGCGGATGCGCAGGCGCGGCTAGTTTTACCCCCATGGCCGAACTGCTGCACCTCACCGAAGGCCCGCTGTGGGAGGCGGCCCGCGGGATCGGGACGTACGAGATGTCCACCCGCGGCCGCACCCTGCACGAAGAGGGCTTCATCCACTGCTCGCTGCCGCACCAGCTCCCCGCTGTGGCCGAGATGCTCTACGGCGCCGGGAGCCGGGCCGGAGCCGGTGACCAGGACCTGGTGGTGCTCGTCATCGACACCGACCGGCTCACCGCGCCCGTGCGCTACGAGCCGGGCACACCCGGCGGCGAGGAATTCCCGCACATCTACGGACCGATCCCGGTCGAC
Source organism: Streptomyces sp. NPDC058221 (assembly GCF_042882365.1). Taxonomy (NCBI): domain Bacteria; kingdom Bacillati; phylum Actinomycetota; class Actinomycetes; order Kitasatosporales; family Streptomycetaceae; genus Streptomyces; species Streptomyces sp. NPDC058221. The sequence continues at coordinate 59,716 of NZ_JBHVWF010000033.1, forward strand.
GCGGTCGTGGAGGTGCGCCCCTGGCAACGCACGGAAGGCGAATCCGTATGACCTCATCGGACGGCACGCACGGTTCGGCAGAGCCCACGAGCGGGCCCCTCACCGCGGTCACCGGCGCGAGCGGTGCCCTCGGCGGCCGGGTCGCGAAGCGGCTGGCGCGGGCCGGTGTCCCCGTACGGCTGCTGGGCCGCGACCCGTCCCGGCTGCCCGAACTGCCCGGCGCCGACAAGGCCCCGGCCGCGCCCTACGGCGACGGGGAGGCGATGCGCCGCGCACTGGCCGGGGCGCACACCCTCTTCCTCGTCTCGGCGCACGAGAGCCCGGACCGGGTGAGCGAGCACATGAGCGCGGTGGACGCGGCGGCGGCCGCGGGCGTCGAACGGATCGTGTACGTCTCCTTCGTCGGCGCCGCACCCGACGCGACGTTCACCTTCGCCCGGGACCACTGGGACACCGAGGCGCACATCCGCGTCTCCGGCGTCCGTCACACCTTCCTGCGGGACAGCTGGTACCTCGCGGGTCTTCCGGCGATGACCGGTGCCGACGGGGTGCTGCGCGGGCCGGCCGGTGACGGCCGGGTGGCCGCCGTGGCCCACGAGGACATCGCCGACGCCGCGACCGCGGTCCTGCTGCCCGGCGGCGACGCGGCGGGCGACGCCGTGCACGACGGGGAGACGTACGACCTGACCGGCCCCACGGCGTTCACCCTCGCCGAAGCGGCCGAGGAGCTGGGCAGGGCCGCCGGACGGGCCGTCACCTATGTGCCGGAGACCCGGGACGAGGCCTACGCCTCGCGCTCGGAGTACGGCGCACCGGGCTGGGAGGTGGCCGGCTGGGTGACGTCGTACGAGGCCATCGCCGCAGGGGAGATGGCCGTCGTCTCGGACGCCGTGCCGCGGCTCACCGGCCGGCCGGCCAAGGACCTGGCCACGTATCTCCGGGAGCACCCGGACAGCTACCGCCACCTGCTCCTGCCGGGCTGACGGCTCGTGCGTACGGAAACCCCCTGGGGCCCCTGGGACCCGCCGCCTCTCGCCGAGGCCGTCCGCCTGCTCGCCCCGCTGCGCACGCCGTGGTGGATCGCGGGCGGGTACGCGGTCGAACTGGCGGTCGGCCGCGCCTTCCGGGACCACGGAGACATCGACATCCTCCTGCTGCGCGGCGACCAGCTCGCCGTGCAGCAGGTGCTGCCGGACTGGGAGTGGTGGGCCGCCGATCCGCCCGGGACCCTGCGGCCATGGCGCCCCGGCGAGATCCTGCCCCCGCACGTCCACGACATCTGGTGCCGGCCGGGTCCGGCCGAGCCGTGGCGCGTCCAGTTCATGCTCGACGACACCGCGGGCGACGACTGGGTGTTCCGGCGGGACGCCAGGATCCGGCGCCCATTGGACCGGCTCGGCGCCGTCTCCGGCGACGGCGTCCCGTATGTCGTGCCGGAGGTGCAGCTGCTGTACAAGTCCGGGTCCCGGCGTCCCAAGGACGAGCAGGACTTCGAGGCCGCGCTGCCGGTGCTCGGTGACGACGCGCGCTCCTGGCTGACCGAGACGATCACTCTGGCCGAGGGCGCGGGCCACCCCTGGGCCGCCCGGCTGCGGGCGGCCTGAACAGGGCGCGTACGCACCGGAGCGGAGCTCAGCCCGCGTACGCGCCCGCCCTCGCGGCCACCGCGGCGGCGTCGGCGGCGCGGTCGGCGGCGGCCTCGTCCAGCGGGTCGCCGCTGGCCAGCAGGCGGTAGTACAGCGGCGCCGACACGGCACGGATGACCTCGTCGGGGTCCGTGCCCGAGGGGAGCTCCCCGCGCTCGACGGCCTCGGTGACGCAGCCGGACCACTCCTTGATGCGGATCGCGTAGAAGCGGTGCAGTGCCTGAGCGGTGCGCTCGTCACAGGTCGCCGCCGCGATCACGGAGCGGAACAGGGGGCCCTGGCGCGCGTCGGTGAGGGTCTTGAGCACGAGCCGGGCGTTGGCCCTGAGGTCCTCGGTCAGCGAGCCCGTAGCCGTGCGCGGGGAGGACTGCTCGGCCATCGCGTCGAGCAGGTCCGCGATCAGCCCGGTGGGGCCCGACCAGCGGCGGTACACGGTCGTCTTGCCGACGTCCGCACGACGCGCGACGTCGGCGAGGTCGAGACGGTCGAAGCCGTGCTCGGCCAGCGCGTCACCCGCCGCGCGCAGGACGGCTTCCCTGACCCGGGCGGTGCGCCCGCCGGGCCGGACCGTACCGGGTTCCGCACCCTCGGGCTCAGATGTCATAACGGGTCTCCAGTTCCATTAATGCGTCTCCCTCTGCTACGGTCGCCTCATCTTAACGGAACTCCAGAACCGTTAAAACCTTCGTCCGAGGAAGGGCGACCATGTCCGCACCGAGCCAGACCCCGTCCCGCACCACCGGCAGCGCCCCGGCCGCCACCGCTCCGCCCGGAGCCGTGTCCCGTATGACCGGGCGGCAGAAACTCGTCCTCACGCTCCTCCTCGGCGCCCAGTTCATGATCGCCGTGGACTTCTCGATCCTGAACGTCGCACTGCCGGTTGTCGGGGAGGGCCTCGGCTTCGCCCTCCCCGACCTGCAGTGGATCGCCACGGCCTTCGCCCTGGCCGCTGCCGGGTTCACGCTCCTGTTCGGCCGCATCGCCGACCTCGTCGGACGTAAGCGCCTCTTCGTGGCCGGCATGGTCGTTCTCGGTCTCTCCTCGGCCCTGGGCGGCCTCGCGACCTCACCCGAGGTGCTGCTCACCGCCCGGATCCTCCAGGGGCTCGCCACCGCGGCCGTCACCCCGGCCGGACTCGCCCTGCTCACCACGGCCTTCAAGGAGGGCCCGCTGCGCGAACGCGCCCTGGGACTCAACGGGGCCCTGATGTCCGCCGGGTTCACCGCGGGCGCGATCCTCGGCGGCCTGCTCACCGATCTGCTCTCCTGGCGCTGGGCGTTCTTCGTCAACGTGCCCGTGGCCGCACTCGTCGTGGCCCTGGCCCCGTCCGTCATCACCGACTCGCGCCCGGCCGTACGGCCCCGCCTCGACGTCCCCGGTGCCGCGACCGTCACGGGCGGGCTCCTGCTCCTGGTCTACGGACTCACCCAGGCCGGCGCGACCGGCTGGACCACGCCCACCACCCTGGCCGCACTGCTCGCGGGCATCGCGCTCCTCATCGGCTTCTGGTTCGTCGAGAAGAGGGCCGCCGCCCCGCTCGTCCCCGTACGCATCCTCAAGCGCCGCAGCGTCATCTGGGGCAACGTCACCGGGCTGATCGCCTTCGTCACCGAGACCTCGCTGGTCTTCCTGCTGACGCTCTACCTCCAGGAGGTCCTCGGCTACTCACCGCTCGCCACCGGCCTCGCCTTCGGTGTCCTGGGCATCGGCACCGTGATCGGCGGCACCCTGGGCGGCCGTGCCGTCGGCCGCTTCGGCAACCGGACGGCCATCGTCGCCGGTGGCGTCGTCCAGGCCGTCGCCACCCTCTCCCTGGTGGCGCTCGGCACCTCCGGGGCGTGGATCTGGCTTCTGCTCGCGGCCACGTTCATCGGCGGCGTCGGCAACATGCTGATGATCGTCGGCTTCATGGTCACCGCCACCTCCGGCCTCCCGGACGCGGAACAGGGCCTGGCCACCGGCCTCGCCACCATGACCCAGCAGATCGGCATCACGCTGGGCATCCCCGTCATGAGCGCCATCGCCACGGCCCGGATGTCCGCACTCGGTGACCCGGGACCCGAGGGTGTCCTCTCCGGCGTCTCGGTCGCGATCCTGGCCAACTCCGCCCTGGTCCTGGCCGGCGCCCTGCTCGCCGGAGCCTTCCTGGGCCCGCGGCGCGCGAGGAGCGGCGCCCGGGTGTGACGGGGCGCAGACCGCACTGTGCGCGGCCGGCCGGCCGGGGTGCGAGGC
>NZ_JBHVWF010000034.1:0-62737 GCF_042882365.1 Streptomyces sp. NPDC058221
CCGCCCGGGGCGCGCGGCGCCGCCCCCGCCCCCCGCCGCGCATGTTTCAGCGCCCCCCGGCGCCGCCCCCACCCGATGGGGGGCGCGGCCCGGGGGGGGCGCCCCCGGGGCCCCTCCGCGTCGTTCTCAGCTCTCCGAGTCCCCCTGGCGCACGGACAGCAGGTCCTCCAGTTGCTCCTCGCGCGCCTGGGCCGCCACGAACAGCAGCTCGTCACCGGCCTCCAGGGTCTCCTCCGTGCTCGGCGTCAGAACCCGCTGACCGCGGATGATCGTGACCAGCGAGGTGTCCTCGGGCCACGCCACCTCGCCGACCTGGGTGCCGGCCAGCGCCGACTCCGGCGGCAGCGTCAGCTCGACCAGGTTGGCGTCGCCGTGGCTGAAGCGCAGCAGCCGGACCAGATCGCCGACACTCACCGCCTCCTCGACCAGGGCCGACATCAGGCGCGGCGTGGAGACCGCCACATCGACGCCCCAGGACTCGTTGAACAGCCACTCGTTCTTCGGGTTGTTCACCCGGGCGACGACCCTCGGCACCCCGTACTCCGTCTTGGCGAGCAGCGAGACGACCAGGTTCACCTTGTCGTCGCCGGTCGCGGCGATCACGACGTTGCACCGCTGCAGCGCCGCCTCGTCCAGCGAGGTGATCTCGCAGGCGTCCGCCAGCAGCCACTCGGCCATCGGCACCCGCTCCACCGAGATGGCGGTCGGCGCCTTGTCGACGAGCAGCACCTCGTGGCCGTTCTCCAGGAGCTCGGCCGCGATGGAACGCCCCACCGCACCGGCCCCGGCAATCGCGACACGCATCAGTGACCGCCCTCCTCAGGGCCCTCGGCGAAGGCCGCCTCGACCTTCACGATCTCGTCCGTACGCATCATCACGTGGACCAGGTCGCCCTCCTGCAGCACCGTCTGCGACGACGGCAGTATGGCTTCGCCCAACCGGGTGAGGAACGCCACGCGGACGCCCGTCTCCTCCTGCAGAGTGCTGATCTTGTGGCCGATCCAGGACGGTGTGGTGTGCACTTCGGCGAGCTGTACACCGCCGCTCGGATCCCGCCACAGCGGCTCGGCGCCCGAGGGCAGCAGCCGGCGCAGCATCTGGTCAGCGGTCCAGCGCACGGTGGCGACCGTGGGGATGCCCAGGCGCTGATAGACCTCGGCACGCCGGGGGTCGTAGATCCGCGCCGCGACGTTCTCGATGCCGAACATCTCGCGCGCCACCCGGGCGGCGATGATGTTCGAGTTGTCGCCGCTGCTCACCGCGGCGAACGCACCGGCCTCCTCGATCCCCGCCTCGCGGAGGGTGTCCTGATCGAAACCGACGCCGCTGACGCGACGGCCGCCGAATCCGGAGCCGAGGCGCCGGAATGCGGTGGGGTCCTGGTCGATGACGGCGACCGTGTGCCCCTGCTGCTCCAGGGTCTGCGCGAGAGCGGCTCCCACTCGCCCGCAGCCCATGATGACGATGTGCACCTTGCGCCTACCTCGCAGTCCTGGTCGTCCGGCTGACCTGCGAAAACACCCTGCTCACACTCTTTTCTCGGCTGGCCGGGCAAACAATGGGGCAACGGTTTGTCCCGTTGCCCAGGATGAGCTTATGCGGCGCCGGGTGCGTTGCCTCATTCGAGTGTGCGTATCGAGCGGCCACCCTGGCAAAGGGGCCGCGGCAAGGGGACTCCGCGAAGTGTTCGGACGCGTTCCACCGGGCCCCGGCGCAAGGATCGCGTTAAGGATTTCGTGGCCTTTTCGCGCGAGTGCAGGAGATTGGGGAGCCACGGGGGTGGTGCGTGGGCGGGCCTCATACGAAACCCTTACGATCCTCAGCGTGTCCAAACTGACCGACGTGCCCAAACGGATCCTGATCGGACGGGCCCTGCGCAGCGACAAGCTGGGGGAGACACTCCTCCCCAAACGCATCGCTCTGCCCGTCTTCGCATCCGACCCGCTGTCCTCGGTGGCGTACGCACCCGGAGAAGTCCTCCTCGTGCTGTCCATCGCGGGCGTGTCGGCCTACCACTTCAGCCCGTGGATCGCGGTCGCCGTCGTGGTCCTGATGTTCACCGTCGTCGCCTCGTACCGGCAGAACGTGCACGCGTACCCGAGCGGCGGCGGCGACTACGAGGTCGCGACCACCAACCTCGGGCCGAAGGCCGGACTGACCGTGGCCAGCGCCCTGCTGGTCGACTACGTCCTGACCGTCGCCGTGTCGATCGCCTCCGGAGTGGAGAACCTCGGCTCCGCGATCCCGTTCGTCGTCGAGCACAAGACGGCCTGCGCCGTCGCGGCCATCGTCCTGCTGACGGTGATGAACCTGCGCGGTGTGAAGGAGTCCGGGAAGCTCTTCGCCATCCCCACGTACCTCTTCGTGGCCGGCGTCTTCGTCATGATCATCTGGGGTGCCTTCCGCGGACTGGTCCTCGGTGACACCATGCACGCCCCGACCTCCGGCTACACGATCAAGGCCGAACACCAGGGGCTGGCCGGCTTCGCCCTGGTCTTCCTGCTGCTGCGGGCGTTCTCCTCCGGCTGCGCCGCCCTCACCGGAGTCGAGGCGATCAGCAACGGTGTCCCCGCCTTCCGCAAGCCGAAGAGCAAGAACGCCGCCACCACCCTGGCGGCGATGGGCCTGCTGGCCGTCACCATGTTCTGCGGGATCATCGCACTGGCCATGGCCACCGATGTGAAGATGGCCGAGAACCCGGCGTCCGACCTGATCAACCACGGCTCCCCGGTCGGTTCGGCCTTCGTCCAGGACCCGGTGATCTCCCAGGTCGCGGCCGCCGTCTTCGGCGACGGAACGTTCTTCTTCGTCATCCTCGCCGCGGCCACCGCGCTCGTCCTCTTCCTGGCCGCGAACACCGCCTACAACGGCTTCCCGCTGCTCGGCTCGATCCTGGCCCAGGACAGCTACCTGCCCCGCCAGCTGCACACCCGCGGCGACCGGCTCGCCTTCTCCAACGGCATCGTGCTGCTGGCCGGGGCGGCGATCCTGCTGGTCGTCATCTACGGGGCGGACTCGACCCGGCTGATCCAGCTCTACATCGTCGGCGTGTTCGTCTCCTTCACCCTCAGCCAGACCGGCATGGTCCGGCACTGGAACCGGCACCTGCGCGCCGAGAAGGACCCGGTCAAGCGCCGCCACATGATCCGCTCCCGCGCGATCAACACCTTCGGCGCCTTCTTCACCGGCCTGGTGCTCGTCGTGGTCCTCGCCACCAAGTTCACCCACGGCGCCTGGGTCGCCCTGCTCGGCATGGTGATCTTCTACGGCACGATGACCGCGATCCGTAAGCACTACGACCGGGTCGCCGCGGAGATCGCAGCCGACGACGCCCCGTCGGACGAGAACATCCGGCCCTCCCGGGTCCACTCGATCGTCCTGGTCTCCAAGCTCCACCGCCCCACCCTGCGCGCGCTCGCGTACGCGAAGCTGATCCGCACGGACCACCTGGAGGCGCTCTCCATCAGCGTCGACCCGGCGGAGACGAAGGCGCTCCGGGAGGACTGGGAGCGGCGCGGCATCAACGTGCCGCTGAAGATCCTCGACTCGCCGTACCGCGAAGTGACCCGTCCGGTCATCGAGTACGTCAAGGGCCTGCGCCGGGAGAGCCCGCGCGATGTCGTGAGCGTCTACATCCCGGAGTACGTCGTCGGCCACTGGTACGAGCACCTGCTGCACAACCAGAGCGCCCTGCGGCTCAAGGGCCGGCTGCTCTTCACCCCCGGTGTGATGGTCACCTCCGTCCCGTACCAGCTGGAGTCCTCCGAGGCGGCCAAGAAGCGGGCCCGCAGGCGCGCGGACTGGAGCGCCCCCGGCTCGGTGCGCCGGGGCCCGGTGGAGCGCAGGTCCAAGGAGCACACGCACCACACGCACAAGGGCTGACGCGGGTCAGCTGTACGTACGCCCGCCGTTCCTGGTAAGCAGCCGGACGACACCCACGTAGACTCGTAGGTTGTTGTCCGGCCGCTTGCCGTTCCCCCTTCCTGATCTCTGGAGCCTCCCCCTCATGCAGAACGAATCCACTTCGCCGCAGACCGGGGAAACGCAGACCGGGGAAACGCAGGTCGAGGGCGCGGAAACGCAGGTAGAGGAAACGCAGGCCGTCGAGACGCAGACCGGGGAGACGCAGGCCGCCGAGTCGCTCGTGGGGCAGGAGTACGAGGTCGAGGTCGGCCCCGTCGCCCACGGCGGCCACTGCATCGCCCGTACGGCCGAGGGCCAGGTCCTGTTCGTACGTCACACGCTCCCCGGCGAGAAGGTCATCGCCAAGGTCACCGACGGTGCGGCCGACTCCCGCTTCCTGCGCGCCGACGCGGTACGGATCATCGAGGCGTCCAAGGACCGGGTGAAGGCCCCGTGCCCGTTCGCCGGCCCCGGCAAGTGCGGCGGCTGCGACTGGCAGCACGCCAAGCCCGGCGCCCAGCGACGGCTCAAGGGCGAAGTGATCGCCGAACAGCTCCAGCACCTCGCGGGCCTCACCCCGGAGGAGGCCGGCTGGGACGGCACCGTCATGCCGGCCGAGGGCGACAAGCTCCCGCCGGGCGAGGTGCCGGCCTGGCGCACCCGGGTCCAGTACGCCATCGACGAGGACGGCCGGGTCGGACTGCGCAAGCACCGCTCGCACGACATCGAGATCATCGACCAGTGCCTGATCGCCGCCCCCGGCGTCTCCGAGCTCGGCATCGAGAAGCAGGACTGGCCCCAGATGGCCACGGTGGAGGCCATCGCCGCCACCGGTTCCAACGACCGCCAGGTCATCCTCACCCCCCGCCACGGCGGCCGGCTCCCGCTGGTCGAGCTGGACAAGCCTGTCTCGGTCCTCCGCGTGGACGAGCACGACGGCGGAGTGCACCGCGTCCACGGCCGCGGCTTCGTCCGCGAACGCGCAGACGACCGCACCTACCGCGTGGGCTCCGGCGGCTTCTGGCAGGTCCACCCGCAGGCGGCGGACACCCTGGTCCGCGCAGTCATGCAGGGCCTGCTGCCCCGCAAGAACGACATGGCGCTCGACCTCTACTGCGGTGTCGGCCTGTTCGCCGGCGCCATCGGCCAGCGCATCGGCGAGAAGGGCGCGGTGCTCGGCATCGAGTCCGGCAAGCGCGCCGTCGAGGACGCCCGCCATAACCTCAAGGACCTGGAGCGGGTCCGCATCGAGCACGGCAAGGTCGACCAGATCCTGCCCCGCACCGGCATCACCGAGTGCGACCTGATCGTCCTGGACCCGCCGCGCGCAGGAGCGGGCAAGCAGGTCGTCAAGCGCCTGTCGGCCCTAGGGGCGCGCAAGATCGCGTACGTGGCCTGCGACCCGGCGGCGCTGGCGCGGGACCTGGCGTACTTCGCTGAGGGCGGCTACAAGGTGCGGACGCTGCGGGCGTTCGATCTGTTTCCGATGACGCACCATGTGGAGTGCGTCGCGATCCTTGAGCCTGTCGCAAAGGGCGTCTGACCTGCGGTTTCGCCGAATGTGCATTATGTGCGCTGTGGGTGTTACGGGCGATATCTTGACGCATATTCGACGCACGTTGGGCCCTTCTGACGCACGTTCTGATGAGGTGCCAGGTGCTCGTTTCTGCAGGTGACGGTGTGTCGAGTACGGCTTGAGGGGCTCCCTCTCTACCGCCTCTTGGCGAACCCGTGCTCGGTATCGCTGGATTTAAGGCTCAGTAGGAACGGGGTCCGTAGGGGCTCCAGTGGCCGAGGAAAGGCTTGAGGTCGTCGCCGCTGGGCTTGGGCGGGGAGGGCAGCTTCGGCGCTGCGGCGGACTCGGTGAGGTGCTGGAGCCGGGCGTCCGTGAAGGCGAGCCACGCCTCGATCTCTGTCCTTTCCTGACCGGGTGGCAGCGATGTGGCGTGGTCGCGTACTGCTGTGACGTATTCGGTCAGGCGCTTGGTCTGGTGCCAGGCGTCTGTTTGTTCTTCGAGGTGCTTGACGCGATAGGCGTAGGCGTATGCGGTGCGCGCTTCCTCCATGGCGGTTTCCCAGCGCCTCTGCTGGGCTTCCCTGGCTTGCTGGTCTGCAAGGCGTTTGTGTTCTGCGGCTTTGCCATGGAGGTCGACTTCTTGTGCGATTTCGGCGAGTTGGTCTTCCAGCGGCCGGTCGGGGACATCGGCCCATTCGTTCGCACGGTGCGGGCTGCCGCCGCGGAGGATGAAGCGCAGGCGGTTTGAGGGGGTGTAGTCGAAGCGGGCGATGCGCATCCATGAGTGCTTCTTGGCGTCGGCGAGTTCCTTGTCGGTGGGGATGTGTTCGCTGCGGTCCTGTTCCTGAAGGACGAGGAATCCGACGCTTTCGCCTTGGGCGGTGATGGTGAAGTGCGGTGGTGCGCTGCGGCGGCGGTGGGGTGGGGGAGCGCCTTGCGTGGCTCCGAGTGCTGCCTTATGGCCTTGTGATTCGGTGGCGATGATGAGGGCCTGGATGATGCGCAGGGCTCGGCCTTGGATGGATTTGGTGAGCCCCATGGGCTGTGGTCGTTGTTGGAGGGTGGCCACGAGGGAGTGGGGTTTGGTGAGTCTGGCCGGAACAGGGAGCGGGGTGAGTTCGGCGAGGCGCCAGGCGGGGATGTCGACGAGTTTGATTTCGTAGCCGCGGTGGGCGCCTCTGTTAAGACTTCTAACTGCCACTGCGGCGCGCTGCTTCGCTCGAGATGCCAAGCTTCAGCACCCCGATGACCGCAGGAATGCGGGCAACGTCTTCGTGGCCAGCGCCCACGAACACGATGATCCCCATCAGCAGGTCGATGGTCGCGTCGATGTCCGCGTCCTGCGAGATCTGTCCGTCGCAGACGGCTTCGGCGAAGCGGGAGCGCATCTCGGTGGCGGCGGGGCGGCGGAAGGTCTGCGTGAGTTCGGCGGCGAGGGCCGGTTCTGTTGCGCTGATCGCCGTGGACGCACGCAGCACCTCCCCGTAGGGGCCACGCATGGCTGTGGAAACCTCGCCGAGCCAGGCACGCAGGTCGGCCCAGATGTCGGCCGTGTGCTGCACCGGCTTGTGCGGAACGTTGAGGAAACCAGCGAGTATCGCGTCGGCGACCAGAGCGGACTTCGTCGGCCACCACCGGTAAAGAGTCCGCTTGGCCACGCCGCTGCCGGCGACGACGCTCTCCATCGTCAGCGCGTCGTACCCGCGATCGGTGAACTGCGAGGCGGCGACCGTGAGCACCCGCTCGCGGATCGCTGGATCCCGCGGACGACCGCGCCTTGGTGGGGAAGGGACTTCTGGTGCTGTCACGAGGCCGAGGCTAGCACCGCACTTGCAATTAGGAGACGATGCGTATCCAATATAGGTGGAACCTCTTCCCAGGAGATGAACATGAGCGATCCGATCGTTCCCCTGCCTGCCCCCAGCTTTCTGAGCGATGCCGCACGTGCCGGGCTGGAGGTGCCCATCGTCCGAACGCCGAGTCCGGCACTCGACGACGCCGCAGGGTGGGAGGCGATGGTGGAGCAGACCGACGCGATGATCGCTCAGATGCTCGGCGGGATGACGTTGCCGATGACCTCCGAACTGCGGCAGGTCAACGGGGTCCCCACCTATGTCGTCACCCCGGAGGGGGCTCCGACTGCCGAGGACTCACCCGTCTACCTCAGCATCCACGGCGGGGGCCTGATCACGGGAGGAGGCGACCTCACCCGAGTCATGACCGGGATCAGCGCTCTGAGCGCGCCCGTCGTGCACTGGGCACCGGATTACCGGATGCCCCCTGCCCATCCCTACCCTGCCGCGCTCGACGATGTCGTCGCCGTCTACAAGACGCTCCTTGAGGTGCGCGCCCCGTCGCGGATCGTCGTCGGCGGTGGTTCCGCCGGTGGCAATCTTGCCGCGGCGCTGCTCCTGCGTGCCAAGGCGGAAGGCTTGCCCATGCCGGCCGCCCTGATCCTGCTGACCCCGGAGGTCGATCTCACGGAGTCCGGCGACAGCTTCGCCACCCTCGCCGACGTCAGCGTCGGGCTGCAGAGCCTGCGCGAGACCAACCTGCTCTACGCCGGCGGCCACGACCTTGCCGACCCCTACCTGTCTCCGCTGTTCGGTGACGTCACCGGTTTTCCATCCACGCTGCTGGTCTCCGGCACGCGCGACCTGTTCCTTTCCAACACGGTCCGGATGCACCGCAGGCTCCGCGAGGCCGGCGTCGACGCGGACCTGCACATCTTCGATGCCCGCCCGCATGCCGGCTACGGCAACGCTCCCGAGGAAGCCCTCGTGTCCGCCGAGATCGGCGCGTTCGTGAGCAAGCATGTCGGGGCCCCTACGAACAGTTCTCAGGAGATCTGAATGACCCGGACCGCTTTGATCACAGGAGGCGCCGGCGGCATGGGGTTCGCCACCGCCCGGATCCTCGGCCGTGACCACCGCATCGTGCTCGCTGACCTCGATCAGGACCGCATCGACAAAGCGGTCAGCGAGCTTGCCGCGCTCGACATCGACGCCGCCGGGTTCGCGTGCGACATCACCGACCGATCCTCCGTCGACCGGCTCTTCGACGCCGCCGCCGACGGCGGACACCACGTGCGCGCGGTCGTGCATGCCGCCGGTATCAGCCCCCAGATGGGTACACCCGGGCGGATCGCACGCATCAACGGCATCGGTACGGTCAACATCGCACAGGCATTCCTCGGCCGAGCGGCAGAGGGCGACGCCCTGGTCAATGTCGCCTCCACCGCCGGGCACGGTGTGCCGAAGCTCCTGATTCCCTTCCGCGCTTTCTCCCGCGCCGAGACGGATCCCGGCGCTTTCGAGCGAGCGATTGTCGCGCGCTCGAAGGTCGCGGGCAAGAAGCTCCGCTCCGGTCTCGCCTACGGGCTCAGCAAGGCATTCGTCATCTGGTACACGCGTTTCCTCGCTGCTGACTTCGGCAGGCGCGGAGCTCGCGTCGTCTCTGTCTCCCCGGGCAGCTTCGACACCGCGATGGGCCAGCTCGAGAAGGACCACGGCGCATCGGACCTGCTGAAGTCCGCGGCCATCAAGCGGTTCGGCGAGCCGGCAGAGATCGCATCGATCCTCGCTTTCGCCGCGAGCACCGAACCCGGATACCTCACCGGCACCGACATCCTCGTCGACGGCGGCTCCCGTGCCGGGCAGGAGTTCAGAAAGCGCAGGAAGCCCGATCCTGCGAGCATCGAGCGATGACTCAATACCTGCGCGTCGTTGCCCTGGGCAGTTCCTTTGCAGCGGGGCCGGGCATCGAACCGGTCGAGAACTCCTCCGCGATGCGGTCGAAGCGCAACTACGCACACCTGGTCGCGGAGCGGCTCGGCGCGGACCTCATCGATCTGACGGTCTCCGGGGCGACGACCTCCACGATTCTGGACACACCCCAGATCGCCATGGAGGAAGTGGAGTTCGCGCCGCAGATCGAGGGGGTCCCTGCGGACGCTGACCTCGTCACGCTGACTGCCGGCGGCAACGACCTCCAGTTCGCCGGATCGATGCTCTACGAGGCATGGCTGCACAAGGATCCCAACAACCCGCTGGTCACGATGATGGCGCCGCAATTTCCCCGAGGTATCCCTGCGCCGACCACAGAGGCGATCGAGGAAATGGCGCAGGGGCTGATTCGCATCGTGCAGACGGTTCGTTCTCGCGCTGCCGGTGCTCGCGTGATCCTCGTCGACTACCTGACGGTCCTGGGCCGTGCCACCGGCCCCGACAACGACGTGCCGTTCTCGGCAGCGCAGAAGGCCGCGTTCCGCAGAATCCAGGACGGCATCGCGCAGGCTTACGGAATTGCGGCGGACCGCACCGGGGCCGATGTCCTGCGGGCTTCTGAGCTGAGCGCAGACCATGCGCTCGGATCGCCCGAACCATGGGTCTTCGGGTACCAGCCAACCCTTGAGTCAACGGCGCACTCCTTCCATCCCAATGAGAAGGGCATGGCCGCCGTTGCCGGCGCGCTGGTCGAGCTGCTGGACGGCTGAGAGGTATCAGAAGCAGTCATCCTCGCCGACGCGCATCTTCGAGGCCACCTCGGTCCGCTGGTCTTCGAGGTCTATGACAATGAGCGATGCCCCGCCCAGGTTGCTGCGGAAGCACTCATCACTAGACGGCCCACCGAGAGCCGCTCCGTTTACCCGACGACGACGTGCCCCTCCCGGCGATGATCTCGCTGCCCGGGCCCATCAGCGCAGGGCTCGTCCGGTGGCGAGATCAGTCCTCTTTCCTGGGGCATCTCGCCACCGCCGCTACGTCACTCGGACCTGATGCGGAAGATGATCCGCATCAGGTCCCCGGTGAACGCAGAAGTGATCTCCTGCCGTGCGAGCACTCGGAACACGAGGGCACCTATGATCATCTCCGCCAGTGTCGATGCCGGCGTCCCCGAAGGGAGCTGACCCGCGCTGATGCCAGACCGCAGACGCGCGACCAGCGCTCCTTCGGTGGCATCGGTGACCTCGGCATAGCGGGCGGCGATGACCTCATCCTCCGCGGCTGCCGCGGTGCCGGCGCGCATCAACTCAGCGGCGAGCGGCGCCCGACTCTCTGCAGCGAACGCGTCGAGCCAGGACGCCACGTCCTGGCGGACGTCTCCCGAATCGACGACCGGGATCGAGAGCGGAATAACGCGCCCACGCAGGATGCATTCTGCGACGAGTGCGTTCTTGGAGGCGTACCAGCGGTAGATCGTCTGCTTCCCCACGCCCGCCGCGGCCGCGATCCGGTCGAAAGACAAGCGGTCATAGCCCCGTTCAGCGAGCTCATCACGAGTCGCCTCCAGGATCGCTTCCCGGGCCTCCTCGCTCCGCTTTCTCCCGGGCTTCCCGCCTGTCGACATCGTGAGGTTCCTCTTCGTGCTGGATCAGACTTCGGACATCAGCCGGTTCGGGACGGCCGTGTCGAGCTCGTCCAGGGTCCAGAGGCTACGCAGGTCATCGTCCTTCATGATGACAGGCCCGTCCGCCGCCTCCGTCCACCGCGTGACCTCAGACCCCTTCATCCCGAACACCTGCCCGCTCACTTCAGCCGCTGCGTCGGTGCACAGCCACGTAAGCATCGGCGCGATGCGGTCGGCAGGCGGCAGGTAGAAGGCCCCGAACTCGTCCTCGGGTACGCCCTGCGCGCGCAGGGCCTCATCCATCTCGTCCTTGTAGAGGTCGAAGGTGCGTGTGCCTGCTGCGGGTGCGTAGCAGTTGAACGTCAGATCGCTCTCGCGGTACTGGTGCGCCAGGTCGTGGCACATGCCGATGCCACCGCTCATCGCCAAGGCGCCGAGCGGGTTGGCCTGCGTGCCCCGGGCGATCTCCGAGGTGGCGAAAAGCATCCGCCCCCATCCGCGTTCCACCATGCCCGGTACCGCGGCCCGAGCGAGCCAGAACTTCTGCCCGAGGTAGAGATTCAGAAGCTTCTGCCAGGACTCGTCGTCGGCCTGGAGCCCAGCCATCGCGCCGGCCACGAGTGCACCGGCGTTCGCTACGACGATGTCACAGGCGCCGAAGCTCTCCTCGGCAGTGCGAACTGCACTGGCACAGCCTTCCGGTTCGGCGACCGAGTCGTAGTTGGCGACCGCGGTGCCCCCCGCCGCGAGAATCTCCGCGACGGTCGCGTCCGCGGCCTCGGAGCTTCGCCCCTCGCCGCCGACACTCGTACCAAGGTCATTCACGACGACGTTCGCCCCCTCGGCCGCCAGACGGAGGGCGAGCTCCTTGCCGATACCGTTCCCGCTCCCCGTCACCAGCGCCGCACGGCCCTTCAGGCGATCACTCATCAGTCTTCCTTTCGCTCCGGGGCCGAGCCATGGCCGACTCGACCCACGCAAAAGTCGAGCTCAGCTCGGCCAGCTCAGCATAACTCAATGCGAGACAAAAAGTCTCGAAATAGGTTCTGGGAGGCTCGCCGCAGCGGGATTCGTCCGCCGCCCCGGCCGCGCCTCAGCACAAACCGACCGGGACCGCAGCCTCCCGGAGCCGGAGGTCGGGTAGACGCGCGCGGGACGGCCAGCCCCCTGGCGGATCGGATGACGGCCGTGAAATCGAGGCTGGGTGGGTCAGGCGTCGTCAACGACGTTGATGGCGGCTGCGGGGCAGACCGCGGCAGCTTCACGAGTCGCGGTCCGCTGATCCTGCGGCGGCGTGCCGTCCAGCAGGACGACGATGCCGTCGTCGTCGCGTTGGTCGAACACCTCTGGGGCAATCAGGACGCACTGGCCGGCGCCGCAGCACTTGTCTTCATCGACGGTGACGTTCATACGGACTCTCCCTTCATCGGGACGGTGGGGGGTTGTGTGGGCCGCTGGGCGGCTGTGCTCGGGGGCTGGGGTGGGATCACCAGCGAACGGGGACAGTGCGCAGTCCGCCGACCAACAGCCCTTCCACTCGTTGCAGTTCCTCTACGGGGATCGCCAGTTCGAGGGTGGGCAGCTTGCGCAGCAGGACTTCCAACACCACCTGGAGTTCGGTGCGGGCCAATGCCTGGCCGAGGCACGAGTGAGGTCCGGCACCGAAGATGAGGTGAGGGTTGGGGCTGCGGTCCAGATCCATCTCCTCGGCGTTGTCGAAGACGTCTTCGTCGCGGTTGGCGGCAGGCATGCTGCAGATCACGGTGGTGCCGCCGGGTACCGTCTGGCCGCCGATCTCGGTGTCTTCGCTGATGTAGCGGCGCAGGCCGAATCCGAGGTTGGTGTCGAAGCGGAGTGCCTCTTCGACGGCGGTGCGCACGAGAGAGGGATCGGCGAGGAGCTGCTCCCACCGGCTGCGGTCGGCCAGGAGCACGCCGACCATCTTGCCGATCATGTTGGCGGTGGTCTCGTGCCCTGCGATCAGGAGGCCCAAGGCGGTTGCCAGTAGCTCCGAGTCGGAGAGTCCCTGGCCATTCGCGGAGTCCCGGATGAGCGTGCTGATCAGGTCGTCGGTCGGGTTCTCGCGCTTGGTCTCGATGTGACCGGACATGTACTGGACGAACTCGATCTGGGCCCGATCCGTCTCCTCCTTGGTGAAGCGAGTGAGGCTCAGCAGCGCGTCGGACCAGTGGGAGAAGCGGTCACGGTCCTGTGCGGGCACGCCGAGCATGTCGCAGATGACGTAGACGGGCAGGAGGAAGCCGACGTGCGCCTTGAGGTCGGCGGGCGCACCGAGGGCGACCATGTCGTCGACGAGCCGTTCGGCCGTCGCCGTCATGCCGGGGCGAAGAGCCGTCATGCGCTTGGCGGTGAACCACTTGCTGACCTGGCGACGCCACTGCTGGTGCGGCTCGCCCTTCGCGGGAAGGGAGAGCGCGTCGGTGCTGCTGGAGGCGACGGCTCCGCCCCCACCATCGGGTGCGAGGCGGGCCGCGCCGTCCTGCGCGGTCGGGCGGGCGAAGCGCGCGTCGGAAAGCAGTGTCTTGATGTCTTCGTGGCGCGTGAGCAGAGTTGCCTCGTCGCCGCTGGGCAGTTGGACCGAGGCCACCGGGCACTGGCTGCGCAGCCGCTGCCAATCAGCGGGGGCGTCCAGGGCACCCGTCTGGGGCAGCGGGTAGTGCACGGTCTCTTGGCTCTGACTCATAAGTAATCTCCCTCGGAAATGTGGGGCTTTCGTCCGGCAGGTACCTCTGTGAGGCGGTACTGGTCCGGGGTCGTGGGCAGTTCTCCCTTCGCTCGGGGACCGGGCCTTGTCACCCGGTCTGGCTTGTGGGGTTCACACGGAGCGGGCAGAGTCAGCGCCGGGCGGACCCGTGAGGTGTTGCTGGCGCAGCAGGCGGGCCTGCTTGGGCATGTTCCAGCCGAGGACGGCAGTGGCCCGGCCGCCTTGGCTGTACAGCGCGGCGAACCGGCGCTCCTCGACGTCTCCTTCGACGACCGTCACGTCATCGAGCGGGGAAGGCAGCCCGTGGACCTGGATCTCCGCCGCGTACTGGTCGGTCCAGAAGTAGGGGACCGGCGTGTAGGGGCGGGTTGCTCCCAGGATGTTCGCGGCAACCGTCTGAGCCTGCTCGGTGGCGTTGGTGCGGTTCTCCAGGCGCAGCCGCCGGCCGAGCCGCACGTCGTACCACGACGCGACGTCTCCCACGGCCCAGGTTCCGGGGGCAGCGCCGCAGTGTGCATCGCATTCGATGCCGTCGCCGAGCGTTAGGCCGCTACCTGTGAGCCAGCCGGTCGCCGGGCGCGCGCCGACGGCGATCACGACCACGCTTGCAGGAAGGACCTCACCGGAGGACAGCCGGACCCCGGTGACCCGGCCGTCCCCGCCGGTGACCCGGCCGTCCCCGCCGGTGAGGCGATCGACCGCGACGCCGAGACGCATGCGCACACCCTGTTCTGTGTGCAGCTGGGTGAGGAGGCCGCCGACCATGTCGCCGACCTGGTCCCCCAGCAGTGTCGTGGCCGGTGCGACGATGGTGACGTCCAGTCCCAGGGTGCGCGCGCTGGCCGCAACCTCCGTGCCGAGCACGCCGGCGCCGACGACCACCAGCCGTTCGGCTCCGAGCAGATCACGACGCAGCCGCAGCGCGTCGTCCATGGACCGCAGGACGTGCGCTCCGGCCAGAGTGTCCTGGCCGGGCAGGGTCCTCGGGTGCAGACCGGTGGCGATCACCACGTGATAGGCGCGCAGCTGACGACCTGTGCGCGTCGTGACGGTCCGGGCCGCCGAGTCGAAGGAGGCGGCGGCATCGCCCGCGACGAACTCGGCGTCCAAGGCGGCGAGCTGCTCATCGGTGCGCAGATGCGCCCGAGAGGGCTCCCAGTCTCCCTTCAGGACCTGCTTCGACAGCGGCGGCCGGTCGTAGGGCGGGTGCTGTTCCGCGTCCAGTAGCGTCAGAGCGCCCTGGTATTCGTTGCGTCGCAGGGCTTCTGCCGTCGCGAGGCCGGCGGCGGAAGCGCCGACGATCAGCACGCTCCCGGCCGTCGCATGGTCTTTCTCCGGCATACCTGTTCGCCCTTCTCCTCGGGTTCTTCGTTCGTCGTGTGCGGGGTCCTATGGGCCGGCACGTGGTCGCAGGGTCGTCGGCCGAGGCCGGACGAGTGCTACCCCGCGGACACACCGGCGTGGGTGGTCACCCCCGAGGGGCATACGGCGTCGAGGTTGAGAGCTGGCCAGCTTCCGGCGCGGAGGCCGCGTCGGACGTGCCGGGCTGCGGGGCGTCGGGGGCGGGGAGGGGTGCTGTGGCGCGGGGGATGGCCAGGGTGAGGAGTGCTGCGGCGAGGGCAGCGGCCCCGCCGACGACGGCGGCGACCCGGAAGCCGTTCTCCGTCGGGATCGTGAAGCCCCCGATGTCATTGCTCATCTGGGCCAGGAGGACACCGATGACCGCGCTGGATACGGAGAGTCCGATGGAACGCATCAGTGCGTTGAAGCCGTTGGCCGAGGCGGTCTTGGAAGCGGGGACCGACGCCATGATGATCGCGGGCATCGCTCCGTAGGCGAAGGCCACCCCGATACTGACGACGCAGCTGAAGACGACGATCCCGGCGACAGATCCCATGAGGGGCAGGGCGAGGCCGTAGCCGATCGCCATGATCAGAGATCCGGTCAGCAGCGACGTGCGGGGGCCGAACCGGGCGGACAGCTTCGCGCCGAGCGGGGAGAACGCCATCATCACCAGTCCGGTGGGAACCATCCACAGGCCGGCGGCGAGCATCGACTGGCCCAGACCGTAGCCGAGTTCCTTCGGCAGCTGGAGCAGTTGGGGGGCCACGAGGCTCTGGGCGAACATGGCGAAGCCGATCACGATCGAGGCCAGGTTCGTCAGCAGCACCCGTCGCCGGGCGGTGGCTCGCAGATCGACCAGCGGATCAGTGGTCCGCAGCTCGAACCAGCCCCAGGCCAGAAGGACGATCACGGCGGCGGCGAAGAGACCCAGGGTGGTGGCGCTCGTCCAGCCCCACTCGGCGCCCTTGGAGACGGCGAGCAACAGCGATACGAGACCGACCGTGAGACCGATCGTGCCGGGTATGTCGAAGCGGCCCCGCGCGCCCCCTGCGGGCACGCCCGGGACGAAGCGCATCACCGCGAACCCGACGAGCAGGCTGATGGCGGCCGAGCCCCAGAACAGTGCGTGCCAGTCGGCGTTCTGAGCGACGCCGGCCGCAAGGGGCAGACCGAAGGCACCGCCGATGCCCAGAGACGAGCTCATGAGAGCCACCGACGATCCCATGCGCTCCGGTGGCACGACATCACGCATGGTGCTGATCCCGAGCGGGATGATTCCCATGCCGATGCCCTGGATCGCACGCCCGATGACCATGGGGACCAGCGAGTCCGAGACAGCGCTCGCGAGCGAGCCCACGACGAGCAGGCCGACACAGATCAGCAGCATCCGCCGCTTGCCGTAGAGGTCACCGAGGCGTCCGAACACCGGAGTGGCGACCGCGCCGGTGAGCAGAGGTGCGGTGACGACCCACGACGCGTTCGCGGTGGAAGTGTCCAGCAGCTCCGGGAGCTGTGCGACGAGGGGGATGACCACCGTCCCCATGAGAGAGGCCACGATGCCGGCCGCAGACAGCGAGGCGACGATCCCTCCCGTGCGAGCCGGGGAGGCAGAAGCATTCATACGTTGCACCGTACAGAAGAAGAGCATCATGCACAAAAGTTGCATGATGCTCTCCAGGAGCATCATGCACACTTGTGGCATAGGGTGAGGATGTGTATATGACAGAGTCGGAGGTGCCCCAGATGGATTCCCAGCAGGCGGGGGAGCGGATCGAGCGGGAGCTCCTGATCCTTACGCGACACCAGGAAATGGCCTCACCCCGCCGCCTGCACGGCAGTGAGGCCCTGGAGCGCAGCGCCTACGTGCTCCTCAGCCGGATCGAGGTGCAGGGCCCCATGTCGGTTGCCGACCTCGTTGATGCCTTCGGGCTGGCTGCCTCGACCTTCAACCGGCAGACAGCCGCCCTTCTCAAGGACGGACTCGTCGAACGGACCCTCGACCCCAACGGCGGGGTGGCCAGGAAGTTCCGCATCACCCAAAAGGGCATCGACGCACTCAGGGCCGACCGCGAGAAGGTGGTCGACGGACTCGCCGAAGTGGTCACCGACTGGGCCCCCGAGCGCCTGGATCGCTTCATCGAGGACCTTCAGCAGTTCAACAAGGACATCGAACGGGTTACAGGGCGCCCCTGGCCGCGCTGATGGTGCTCCGTGCTGGCGGTGGCGGTGGCGGGACGCGGGGCCTCGATCGCGCGCGGGGCCGCCTCGTCATCCGCTGTCTGGATGGGATGACTTGACCACAAGGTTGGCCGCCGTACCGGTGATGGAGTGTCAACGTTGGGGGTCGTCCGCTGTGGGTGCAGTCGGGCGGGAGGTGCCGGAGGGTTCCGGATCGGCGGGTGGCCGGTCTTTCAAGGCAGAGTCGGGCGGCGTTTGCCAGTTCCCGGTGCCCGCGTGTCATCGGTCCGGAAGCCTCGGAGGTTCGTGACGGAGCCCAAACCGACACCGGAATCGGTGCGCGCGAAGCCGATCGATCCGCCGGAGCTCGGGTATCGGATCATTTTCGGATCATCGACAACATCAGTAGCGGCGTGCGTCAGATTCGCGCACGTAACGCCCGCAGCGCCCACAACGCACACGGGCAATTTGTCCGGATTCTCGCGCGCATGGCGCTGACCCGCGATGACATCCACGTGCTTTTGTTCCACATGTTTCGCGATGGCCCATCATGTCGAGTGCGTGGCGATCCTTGAGCCGGTCAAGAAGGACGACTGACCTGCGGTTTCGCCGAGTGTGCATGATGTGCGCTGTGGACGTTACGGGCGATATCCTGACGCATCTTCAACGTACGTGACGCACGTTCGACGCCTGTCCTGAATGGGGCGTCAGGGGCCCGCTCGCATAGTTGACGAGACGTCAGCTACCGCCGGACGGAGCTTCGGCGTTGTCGTCTTCGGGTCAGTGGAAGGCGCGCGCTGCCTCCCGAACCTCCCGAGAAACGCCGCTGCCCTTCATCGGCAGAGCCAGACCCCATGCCCGGACTCCCGCGTGGCACCGTCCGGCCAGATCGACGTCAGCTGGTGCAGGGACAGTGACCTCAGCATCAGCGTTCCGTCGCAGGTGAGTTGAAGGCCATCGCCGCAGGCACCGCTGCCGAAGTCGACGTTGAGCGCTTCGTAGAAGGCGCCGTCGGCGCCGAAGATGTCGAGCTGCCCCCGATCGGCCAGGAGCCGGATGGAGACGCTGCCGTCATCTGCAGCGGGCAGGTCATAGCCGTCCAGACGGCCGGTGTCCATGTCGTAGGCGATGTCGCGCACGGCCCCGCCGTCGTGATCTGTCCGCAGCCGGAGTGCGAACCGGCGGGCAGACGATGAGCGGACGTCGATGACGATCTCCAGCTCGAAAAGGGTGGCAGCCTGATCGGCCAGGAGCCGGCGCGCGGCGTCCGGGGACAGCAGTCGGGGACCGAAGGCAGTGCTCGACCGCCGCAGGAGGTGGAGCTCGTCGATGGGTGTGCTCCATACCTGCGGGCCGGCGGGCGTCGCGACGAGGCGCTGCTGCACGGGGAAGCTGGCGTTGCCGGTCCAAATGGTGCCGTGGTTGCCACCCTGCCAACCGATGGTGACGAGCCGTCCGTCGGGCATGTTCTGAAATGACTGTGCCGCGTAGTAATCGCCGCCGGGGCCGCCGGTGTTCCTGGTGATGGTGCGTGGTTCCTGCCAGGTGGTGCGGAACTCCCGGCCGTCGAAGTCTCCGACGACGTACGAGCCACGCGCGTCCCTGAGGACGTATCGGATCGTGCCGGGGGCGTCGCTCGGTTCCATGGGCGTGAGGTCCGGGCATTCGAAGAGCCAGTCGGCGGCGAAGCGACTGGTCCGTTCCCACACACGTAGGTCGGTGGAGACGAAGAAGTCGACACCGTTGCCGTGGTCATCGGACCAGACCACCATCACCCACCGGCCGGTGGTCTCGTGCCGGAACACCTTCGGGTCGCGGCTTTCGGTTCCGTTGGGGAGGGCCACGATCCGGCCGTCGTCGTAGGGGGTGAAGGTGTAGCCGCCGTCCAGGCTGTAGAACATGCGCACGCCCTGGGTGCCGGAGAAGACGACGATGGGGTCGTGCGCTCCGTCCTTGAGCCCTGAGGTGTTGTCGATGTCGACCACGCCACCGCCGGTGAACAGCTCCCCGGGGTGGATCATGGGGGAGAGCGCGATCGGCTGCTGCTGCCAGTGGATCAGGTCAGGACTGGTGGCGTGTCCCCAGTGCATGGTGTCCCAGGCCAGACCGTGAGGGTTGTGCTGGTAGTACAGGTGGTAGGTACCGCGGTAGTGGATCAGCCCGGTGGGGTCGTTCATCCAGCCGCTGCGCGTGCTGAAGTGGAACTGGCCGCGATTGTCCTCTTGGTAGTCGGTGTCCGGGTACGGGAACGAGGCGTGATCGGTGCCGTGCTCGGGTGTGGGCTCAGGGTGCGGGCGCGCGGCCCGTGTTGTTTTCACGAGGTTGTGGTGCCTTCCTGCAGCGATGGTGGCAACGGGCGGAGCCGGCTGCGGCGACCGGGTGCGGGGCGGTCGCGGCGCACGCGCGGAGGCTCACTGCTCGCGCGTCTCGTGAGCCTCCTCGAACTCGCGTCGGATTGCGTCGCCGCCGCGGGCACGCCAGGTCTTCATGGTCTCGTCCCAGCTGGATACAGGCGCGCGGCCGCGGTAGATGTCCTTCGCCGCGTTGTCGAGGAGGGAAGCGAGAATCGCGTTCTTGGCCGCGTTCGTCGGCGAGTAGAGACCGTAGCCGGCATTGAGGATCATGGACTCGGCGGAGTGTCTGAGGTTCTCGTGCACGGCGTCGGCCGCATCGGGAAAGCCCGCGTAGTAGATGGGGGGCGCTGCGTCGGTGAAGTACCCGAAGGGGAAGTAGGTCAGCACGGTCTCGCTGTTTCCCGCCTTCGTCGAGATCGGATCTCCGTCCCGGAATTCGAAGTCATGCCCCTCGATGCCGTATTTCCGAAAGGTGTACTCCTTCGTACCGAACGGTGCGGCCGCCCAGTTGAGGACGTCCAGAATCATCCGGGTACGCTCCGGTGACGCTGCGGAGATCGCCGTGATGGAGTTGTTCGGAGCGAACCACACCCGCCCTGGCTTGCCGTCGGGACCGGGGATCACCGGCATCGCGATCTCGAAGTCATCGGTCGTTGCCTGCTGGTAGAAGCTGGGCAGCCCGCTGAAGGTGTCCTGGATCATGGCCGTGGCCCCTTGCGGGAACCACACCTTCCCGTTGAACGCGCTGATGGCGTCGGGGTGGAGCATTCCCTCGGTGCTCATGCGCCGGCCGGCCTCCAACTGCTCCTTGCGCTCCTCCATTTCGCTTTCGTGCGTGAACCTGCCGTTCTCCTCCTTCCAGACGTTCGGCATGTCGAGCATGGTGGACAGCACCGTGTTGGGAACCTGCGAGAACGCCCACAGGTTGTGGCGCTCGTCCGTCATCTTGCGGCCGATTTCCAGGAGTTCGTCGATCGAGGAGAAGTTCGGATCGACGCCTCGCTTGCGGAAGAGGTCCGCTCTCGCGAGCATCGTGTTCGCGGCGAGGACGCCTCGTGGGACCGGCACCGCATAGATCTTTCCGGCGAAGACGCAGCCGCGCCAGGATTCCGTCGGGATGTTCGCCAGGAACGGGTATTTCAGAATCTCGGAGCCGGACAGGTACGGCGTCAGGTCCTGTGCCTTCGCCTGCAGGAGCTGCGGCAGGTAGGGCGGGGTGCCGAAGATGTTCCAGACGTCGCCGAGCGAGTCTCCGGCGATGGAGGTCTGCAGCTTGTCGGGGAAGTCGGGGCCGGGAGTCATACTCAGCTCGAGATTGAGGTTGAGCTCCCGGTTGAGCGCGCGCCAGTAGGCGTTCCGGTCGAGGCCCGGCGGTACGGGTCCGGAAATGGGCACCGTGCCGGACAGCGTGGACCCGTCCCCGGGACGGCGGGGGATCCCCCGCTTCGTGTCCTTCGGGTAGTGGCGGAAGGCCGCGGGTATGCGGCCCACTGCGGGCAGGTCCGGCTCGGGACCCTTCCAGCGCAGGTACTCGGGCAGCCGCACGCTCTTGTTCATCGCCCGCACATCGGTGGAGCGGGTCACCGTCGAGCACCCCGTCAGGCCCGCCACGCCGGCTGAGCCGAGGAGTATCCCGCCCGCGCCGCCCAGGAAGGAACGACGGTTCATCGGCATTCTCATGTTCATCCCTTCACGGCCCCGGTGAGCATTCCCTTGGCGAAGTGGCGCTGCAGGAACGGATAAGCGATCAGAATCGGTACGATCGAGATGACCAGGATCGCCATCTGGATCGATGCCTGCGGTGGCAACTGGTCGGTGCTGGTGCCCAGGTCGGCGCCGCCCAGCTCGGCGTTCTTCACCACGTAGGTGCGCAGCACGAGCTGGAGCGGCCACTTGGCGGTGTCGGTGATGTAGAGCAGCGCGTTGAAGAACGCGTTCCAGTAGCCGACGGCATAGAAGAGCCCGATGACCGCGAGCACCGCCCTGGACAGCGGCAGCACGACCCGCCAGAAGATGGCGAACTCGCCTGCACCGTCGATGCGGGCGCTGTCGATCAGCTCCTGCGGGATGCCCATGAAGAAGGCCCGGAGTACGACGATGTTGAAGCCGTTGATCGCCGTGGGGATGATCAGCGCCCAGTAGGTGTCGAGGAGCCCGAACTCCTTGACGACCAGGTAATTGGGGATGAGCCCGGGCGCGATGAGCAGCGTCACGAGGACCAGCATCAGGATCGGCTTCTGGCCGAAGGATCCCGGGCGGCTGAGCGAGTAGGCGAGCATGGTCGATCCGACGAGGCTGACGAGGGTGCCCACGGCGGTGACGCCGATGCTCACCCAGATCGCCTGTGTGACGACGCCTCCGGCGAAGAGCGTCGTGTATGCCGTCAGGTCGATCCCTTCGGGCCAGAGGACGAAGCCGCCGGCGTCCGTGACCTGGTCCGGGGTGGCGATGCTCGTGGAGAGGATCCCGAAGAACGGGATGATGACCAGGGCGCAGATCACCGTCAGGGCGATCCCCTTCAGCACCCGCACCGGCATCGCCGGGGCATCCAGGTTCCGGGGGCGGCGCCGGGGCGCCGGCTTCTGCTGCTTCGGTCGTCCCGGGGTACGGGCGGAGCGTTCGGACGTTTCGATCATCGCTTCTGATACACCCCTGCCTCACCGAATATGTGGGCGACTCGGTTGGCGCCGTAGACAAGCACGACCCCGACGAGCCCCTTGACCAGGCCGACCGCGGCCGACACTCCCCATTGGCCCCCGATGACACCGTTGTTGTAGACGTACGTGTCCAGCACCTCGCTCGCGTCCCGACCGAAAGCGGCCTGCTGGAGGATGATCTGCTCGAAGCCGACGGAGAGTGAGTCGCCGAGTCTGAGGATGAGCAGCAGGACGATGATCCCGCGCATTCCGGGCAGCGTGACATGCCACATCTGCCGCATCTTCGAGGCGCCGTCGACCTTTGCCGCCTCGTAGAGTGCCGGGGATATCTGGGCCAGCACGGCGAGGAAGAGGATCGTCGCCCAGCCGGTGTCCTTCCAGATCACCTGGCTGGTGATGACGGCGATGAACGCGTCCGGATTCCCGAGGATGTTGACCGTGCCGTGCCCGCCCGCACGCAGCGCGTTGTTGATGAGACCGGTGCCGCCGAGCATCTGCTGGAAGACCGCGACGACGATCACCCAGGAGAGGAAGTGCGGCAGGTAGAGGATCGACTGCACGATCTTCTTGAGCCGCTCGGACAGCAGGCTGTTCAGCAGCAGCGCCAGCAGGATCGGCGCGGGGAAGACGAATATCACCTGGATGAAGGTGATTTGGAGCGTGTTCTTCACCGCGTTCAGGAACTCGGAGTTGCCGTCGAAGATGACCGAGAAGTTGTCGAAGCCTACCCACGGGCTGCGTCCGAGCGGCACGAACGGCAGGTACTCCTGGAACGCGATGAGGTTCCCGAGCAGTGGCAGGTAGAAGAACGCCAGCAGCAGACCCAACCCGGGCACGGCCATGAGGAGCAGGACCTTGTCCCGGCGTGCGCGTTGCGTCCAACTCAGCTTGTGGACCGGGGGAGGGGCCGATATGCGCCGTCGGGGGACGGCGGTTTCGGGCGCGTCGGTGTGGTCACGCATAGGGCCTCCCTTGTCCTTCAACGCGGCTCGATCGGAACGTACAGCGCTGTATGTTGGCTGTCCAGAGTCATGGCAAGCGTTTTCTATACGTGCCAGGTCGGCCCTGGCCAGGCACGTGATAGCGTCCAGCGCCGGCGCCGGCAAACGTCGTTGGCAGAGGAGAGGTGGAGCGTCCCGATGCCCAAGCCGCGTCTGGCCGATGTCGCCGCCTTGGCGGGTGTCTCCATGAAGACCGTGTCGAACGTGGTCCGCGGGCATCCCCCCGTACGCCCCGCGACGCGGGAGCGGGTCGAGGCAGCCGTCAAGGAACTCGGGTACCGGCCCCATTCGGCTGCCCGCCGACTCGCCTCCGGCCGGACCGGAATGCTGTCGCTGGCCATGCCGCTGATCGGACGGCCCTATTTCGCCGAGCTCGCCAACAAGTTCAGCGAGGCCGCTGCCGAGCGCGACTACCGGCTCCTCATCCAGCAGACGATCGCGGGCCCGCAGGCCGAACGCGACGCGATCGACGTCTCGGAGACCGGGCTCGTCGACGGCATCCTCTTCCAGCCCGTCACCCTGTCCGCAGCCGAGATCTCGCGTATTGGCGGACGCAATCATCCGCTGGTCCTGCTGGGCGAGCAGGAAGCGCCCCCGGAATGCGACCGCGTGATGATCGACAACGTGGCGGCGGCAGCGGAGGCCGTGCAGGTGATCGCCGACCTCGGCCGCCGGCGCATCGCGTTCCTCGGCGTCGAGCCGGAGCCGCTCACCGCGGCGACCGTCGACCGGATGGCCGGATACCGGGCGGGGATGCGCAACGCCGGACTACCGGTCGCGGAGGAGCGCCTGCTGCCCCTCGACGGGCTCGACACTCCGGACGGAGAACGAGCCGTACGGCGGGCGATCGAAGAGGGTGTCCGCTTCGACGGCCTCGTGTGCAGGGACGACGGACTGGCCATCGGCGCACTTCGCGCCCTGCGCGCGGCGGGTGCCTCTGTGCCCGGCGATGTGGCCGTCGTCGGCTGGGACGGGGACGCCATCGGCGCGTTCCTGGAGACGAGCCTGACGACCGTGAGCCCGGACATGGACGCGATCGTGGAGAAGGCGCTCGGTTTCCTCATCGAACGGATCGAGGGATTCGCCGGCCCGGGGCGTCACGTCATCGCCCCGCACGCGATCGTGATCCGGGAGAGCGCGCCCGCAACATGACCTCGCTGACCTCGCTGACTTCGGTGTTGAGGCTTGGTCCCAACGGCGGGGTGGCCAGGAAGTTCCGCATCACCCAAAAGCGGCACCGGCGCACTCAGGGCCGACCGCGAGAGGGTGTTCGACGGGCTCGCCGCAGTGGTCACCGACTGCCCCCGAGCGCCTTGATCGCTTCATCGAGGACCTTCAGCGATTCAACAGAGACATCGAATGAGACATCGAACGGCTCGCAGGGCGCCCCTGGCCGCGCTGATGTTGCTCCCTGCCGGCGGTGGCGAGGCGGGACCTCGGCCGCGCGCGGGGCCGCCTCGTCATCTGTTGTCCGGATGGAGACTTGACCGTAAGGCGGGCCACCGTACCGGTGATGGAGCGCTCATGCCGGTGGTCGTCCGCGGTGTGTGCGGACGGGCCGGAACCGCCGGAGGAGCCCGGGCCGGCGGGGTGGCCGGTCATCCGAGGCGGAGCCGGACGGTGTCTGCCGGTTTCCGTCGTCCTGTCGGCATGCACCTGGCACGCTGCGGCAACAGGGGGTGCCTATGAGTGCGTGCGCGTACTCAGATCCCCCCGATCGCGGAGCGGATGTTGCTGACGGCGGCCACGAAGGCCCCCGGCTCGCGCGGTTCCATTTCCAGGCAGATGTCCAAGGGCCGCTCCGCACCGCGCAGTTCGACGACCTGGGCCAGGAGCTCGTACTCCTGCGCCGGGATGTCGGTGAGATGCTGGTCGAGGTACACGGTGCGGCCTGCGTACTCGGCCTTCACGTATCCGGCGAGGTGAATCTCCGCGACGCGTTCCCACGGGAAGGACCGGGGCAGGACGGGGTCGCGCCCGTGGACATTGCGCTCGAACTGGAGGACGTGCGAGAGGTCGAGGCAGATCTGCACGCCTTCGTGGTCCGACGCCTTGTCCAGGAACGACCACAGGGAGGGGGAGTCGGGGAGCCATTCCAGTGGTGGGTTCTCGACCCGGAACGGAACCCCGCACGCCGCCGCGATCGCCGCGGCGCTCCTGCCGCACCGCGGCGCCGCCATATTCATGTCCGGAGGGCGGAACCACGTGCCTTCACGTCGCCCGAGGAACCAGAAGCCCGCGTCGCTGACGAGGGCGGAGACCCGGTGCTCATGGACCAAGGACGCCAGTGACTCCACCCAGGGCCCGACGCCCTGTTCCGGCTGGGCCATGTTCATGTCCAGAGGGTGGAGTGTCAGTCCGGAGCCCAGCGCCCTTCGGGTGTCCACCACCCAGTCCGGGATCCCGACGGCTGTGTGGACGCCGTACTCGACGAAGCCGGTGACCCAGCCTCCCTCGGCTTCGCCCCGTGCGTACTGGTCACACGCGGCCTCGACCGCGATGCCGATGGTAACGGCGCCCGTCACCGCGCGCCCCCTCCCGCGGGAACGTATGACATGGAGACGCTGTCGTCGCTCCGGTGGAAGACGACGATGCCCGGACGCGGCTCCGGGGACGGCGTCACATCGAGCGGTGGCACGCGCAGCAACCACATCAGCGGCGCGGACCGGACGAAGGTCATGTCCCGGTAGCCGATGACCTGCTGGAGGCTCTCCAGCACATCGTGGCCGACGATCACGAACTCCTTGTCCCCTCGCTCCTGGATACCGAGCGCCTCCTTCACGGCTTTGCGCTCCGCCTCGTCCAGACGTTGCGCCATGGGGCTGGACCACATCTCGCAGCGCGCGAGGTCCTTCAGCCACGCGGGGTGCTCGTGTGCGATGAAGTGACGCGCGAAGTTCACGGCGTGGGCGAGGGGCTCCGTGTAGGCGCTCTCGTAGTCACCGGACTCGCAGTAGGGCCGCAACCCGTCGAGGGACCTGAACGAAGACGCCACGGCACACGCGAAGTTGGGCGCCCAGCGGTGCACGTCATCGACGACCTGAGCCATCAGCCGGGCCCATGCCAGATACTCCGTCGTCTCCTCGTCGCGGGGAGGCCGCCGGACCAGACTCCGGAAGCAGTCCTCGTCCGGCACGTCGTGGGCGCGTTCTGTAGACGTGGTCATGCCATTGCCCTCTCAATCGCGTCGAGACCGTGGTGCTGGACCTGCGCGGAGGCGAGCTCGGCCTCGTACGTCACCCAGCCAAGGTCGGGGATCCGGTCCTTCACGGTCCGCAGAACCTCCAGACAGCCGCTCACGGGCAGGACGTTGTGATTGTCGAGCAGCAGCTGCCGCCGGCCGTACCGGACCTTGCTCAGCCCGGCGATATGCGCCACCCGGACGGCCTCGAACGGCACTTTTTCCAGCTCCTGCCACACGTCCAGGCCCTCGTTGAAGCACGCGGCGTAGAAGTGCCCGATGTCGAAACAGAGCGTCGCTCCGCGCTCTGCCAGTTCTCGCATGAACGCGACGGGACTCAGATCGCCGCGATGGGTCAGGCTGAACGGGTTCTCGGCGTGGACCGGGGTCCCCAGCTCCGCCGACAGGCCCTTGACGTTGTGGGCGATGCGTTCGGCGACCTCGTGGCTGAGCAACGCGGGGCGGAACCAGAGGTTCCGCTCGTCTCTTCCTCCCAGCCGCCAGAAGCCGAAGTCGGTGACCATGTAGTGCGGCCGGGTTCCGGCGTGGTTCTCCGCGATGCGCCGGGCCTCGTCGCCGATGTCGAGCGCATCGGGCAGTTCGACCGACACGAGGTGCCGGGTCATGTCGCTGACGATGTTCTCGTCGAGGAGGCGGCGCAGGCCGGGGTCGCCGGCCGGCGGGTGGTGGCCGCCGTACTCGACGTAGGAGACCCGCCGGTACACGGCGTCGTCCAGGTGGCCCAGCGCCGGCACGAAGTCGGAGAGACTGATCCCGATTCTGGTCACTTCTGCCCCCTGGTCCATTCGTGCCGCAGCAGTCCGAAGATCACCTCGTCGATGCGCTGCCCGTCGCGGTGGATGCTCTCGCGCATGACTCCCTCGTGCACGAAGCCCGCGCCCTCCAGCAGCCGCACGGAGCGCTTGTTGTCCGCGAAGACCTCCGCCGTGATCCGGTCGAGGTCCAGCACGCCGAAGGCGTGGTCCACCGCCTGCGCCACGGCCCGGCGCCCGTAACCGTGCCCCCACAGGTCCTTCTCGCCGATGACGATGCCCAGCCGGCACCGCCGGTGGGCCCGCTCGATGAGCGCCAGGTGGAGGAACCCGATGGGCTCCGCGCGGCCGGCGAGCCCGATCGCGAGGTGGACGATGTCCTCGCTGGGACGCATCCACCGTTCAAGCGTCGCGGCGACCTCCGCACGGGTGAACGTGTTCGTCTCGTCGTCGCTGAGCCGCTGGATCTCGATGTCGTTCTTCCACCGCAACAGCGGATCGAGGCTCGCCGCTGTGTGGGGTCGCAACTCGACGACGTCATCGGTCACCTGGGACGTCGGCCTCACGTTCATTGCTTCTGCCGTTCCTTGACGAGTTCGTGGACGCACCGCATCGCGATCTCTGCGGTCGCGCGGTGGGCGGGGTCGGGCAGCACCTCGGACACGTCGGCGCTGACAACGGTGCAGTGGTCCGCTATCCAGGACATCACGTGTCTGACCTGTTCCGGAGAGGCCCCGAACGGCTCCCGGCTCCCTGTGTTCGGTACGTACACCGGATCGAACACGTCGACATCCAGGCTGACGTGGACCTTCCTTCCCCGGAGAGCCGACAGGGCGGCCGGGTCGACGTCGCGGACGAGCGTGACGGGACCGTCGTCACCGTAGACGTCGTCGTGGGTCGTCCACGCCCTGGCGCCCACATTGACGATCTCGCGGAAGGCGCCGCTCCTGACCAGCGCGGCCACGAAGTTGCCGTTGTGCACATCGTCGGAGTCGTCGAGATGGAAGCCGAGGTCCAGATGGGCGTCGAGGTAGACGTAGGTCAGGTCCTCATGCCGTTTGGCCGCTGTGACGGCCACCGGGTAGCTGACCGTGTGGTCACCTCCCACAACGACCGGAACGTACCCGGCCGCAAAGACCGTCGACGCGACTTCGGAGACACTGCGGACCAGGTCGCCCGCGGCACCGGAGAGGACGCCCACGTCGGTGGCGCGGGGCCGGTGCCGACGGGTCCACGGTTGCATGCGGGCGGACCAGTGCCGCACGAAGGTGGCGGCGCCGTCGGAGTTCTCGCC
The DNA here is from genome assembly GCF_042882365.1 of Streptomyces sp. NPDC058221. NCBI lineage: Bacteria > Bacillati > Actinomycetota > Actinomycetes > Kitasatosporales > Streptomycetaceae > Streptomyces > Streptomyces sp. NPDC058221. The sequence goes on from NZ_JBHVWF010000034.1 coordinate 28,276, forward strand.
GAATCTCCTGGAGATGTCGGAATCGACGCCGAAGAAGCAGGCGGCCGGGGACGCAGTCCGCGGGAGTTCGTCGAGGGGAACGACAGCGGCGCCCCCGAACCCCACCAGTCCGGCGCCCGCGGGGTCGTCGCGTGCCTCACCCATCGGCTTGCCCCCTGACGAAGTACGAGAAGGGGGAGGCCTCGCCCGGGATGCTGATGCCCAGGTCCGCGGCAGGGTCCCGGACCGCACGGTGGCCGTCCCACCGGTACGGAAGCTGGACGACCTTCCGCCGACGCGGCTCCTCCCGGCCGCCGGTGCGGGCGATTTCGAGCTGGTAGGCGGCCGCCTCGACAGCCGTCCGCAGATCCGACAGCCGCGCCTCCAGGCCTGGCGTCATGTCGGTGCGCACGAAGCGGAGATGATGCTCACCGTGGTCGTTGGTGGTCCGCTGGTTGTCGAGTACGACCAGGTTGGCACTCTCGGGGGTGAAGGCGAGCGGCGCGTGGGGCGTGAGCCCGAACGAATGGACGCCGAGGGACTCGACGTACGGGAGCACCTCGTCCAGCTTCTCGAGCGTCTCCTCGACGTGGCGCAGCTGCATCCGCGGATGGTCGAAGATGAGGTTGGCCTTGACCTTGATGCCCTGCTCACGGGCCAGTCTCATCGACCGCAGGATGTCGGTGTACGTGTTGCCCTTCTGCATCCCTTCGAGAACCTCGTCCGCCAGCGACTCGACACCGATCGTCACCAGGTCGACACCGCACTTGGCCATGGCCTCGAAGTGGTGCGCCTGCGCCTTCGGCTCCGCCCGGATGGAGCACTCGAGCCGGGCACCGAGATCACGCAGCCGACCCGCACCGGCGTCGGCCAGCAGCCGGAAATAGCCCATCGGCACGGCATCCGAGATCAGGTCGATCCGCGATATGCCGCAGCCCTCGACGAGCTCAGCGATGTCGTGCACCACGTCGGAAGCCTTGCGGAAGAAGGCGTTGATCTTGAACGGGTCCTGCGAGGCGAGGAACGGGTAGTCGCAGAAGTCGCATTTCCCCCAGTAGCAGCCCTCCGAGAGCAGGACCGGGTAGATGCGCTCTTCAAGGTATTCCTCGCGTTCGACCAGGTCGTACGAAAGGGCTCGCACCATCGAACGGGCGCCGCCGGCCTCCGTCTTCGCGTGGCGCAGCCTGCCCGTCTCGTCGAGGTAGGTTCCGTGTGCGACCTCGGTCGCGCGGCATTCCCCGCGCAGGAATGCCGCGAGGGTCGGGAATTCCCCGTAGACGCTGAACTTGTAGGCGAGGTCGGCGGCACAGGCGGTCATGAGCTGTTCGAGTGCCAGGTCGTCCGTCAGCTTGATCGCCGCTCCGCCGAGGATCACGCGCCCCTGGAATCCGGCGCCGCGAAGTCTCCCGCACAGTGCTGTCGCCGCTTCGGTCTGCGTGTGGAACAGCGTCGAGAACGCCACGTGGTCCGGTTCACGCCGGAGGATCTGCCGGCAGAGGTCGTCCATCGCCCTGCCGATCCACAGGTCCCGGAAGGCCGGGTCGGGCACCGAGGACCTGGGATTGACGAGGAGTTCGTGGGCGGCTTCCCAGTCGATCCCCGCCCTGGCGGCACTCACCGTCCCTCCCCGGCAGTAGTCGCTCTCCAGGAACGACAGGTACCGGCCGATCCGGGTGAGGTCCCCGGTCTCGAGGGCGTCGTGCGAGAGTTCCTCAGCGGTGAGTTCCTTGAGACGGGACGTGACAGCCGTTCTCACGTCCTCACTCTGCAGCCAGTTGAAAAAGCTCAGGTTGGCGTCGAAGAACTCGACGTCCACCCCGTGGGGCGACAGTGCGTAGTCGAGGAGAAGAGGAGCCAGCGGTGGTCCGTTGACCATGCTCACCGCCTGCGGCGGAACGACAACGAGGAGTTTCGGCTGCGTCATGTCGTATCCGCCGGCAGGAACATCGCCAATGAGTTCTTGACCAGGAAATCAAGCAGGGTGCGCACCTTTCGGGAGAGGCCGTCCTTCGCGTTGATCCGAAGCCATCCACCACGGCCGAACAGCGCTGCGAACAGGGCTGCCTGCTCGGCATCGAGGACGACCGCGCGACCTGTCAGTCCGCTCAGAAGAGTGGTTCCGTTGTCGTCCTCGTGTGCGTGGTAGAACGGGATGATGTCGAATGATCTCCAGGCCGCCGAATACCCCCATTGCGGAATGGGGAACGGGGCCTTGGGATTCCTCTCGAAGTACAGCAGGCTGTGCAGCGTGGAGGTGGCGCCCAGGAACGGGTACGGAAATCCCCTGATCAGACGGAGCGAATGATCGAAGTCGTCTTCGGGGTAGACATCGATCGGCTCACGGTGGGTCCAGTCCAGCTCCCACGGGATGGCCGTGTCCCCGGACGGGTCGTAGTGGACGTCGATTCCGTAGTGGTCGGGCCGACGGGCGATGTCCGCCCCTGGGGTCAGTCCGAACTTCCCCAGTGCGACGGTGGCCACGGATTCGAGCATCGCCTCCGCGGTGTCCAGGGTCACCTGCGCCTGCTGGCGCGACTCCCCGGGATGCCCGGTGAAGCCCATCAGCTGTACGGGGATGCCGGCATCGGCGAACGAGGCCACCAGTGAACCGAGACGTTGTACCTCGGTGCCCTTGTTGATGATGTTGAGCACGTCCTGGTCGGTGCTCTCCATCCCGAAGGCCGCACCGAGGCAGCCGGAACGGGCGAAGATCTCGGTGTTCTCCGTCCTGAAGCTCTTCTCGAGCCTGAAGTCGGCCATCCACTTGATGCTCAGGTCGCTTGCGATGAGCGCGTCGGAGATCTTCAGGGCGTAGGCCGGCGACAGCACGTCCACGGCGAAGAAGAAGTGCCGGGCATGCTCGGACGCCTTCTGCAGGTCCTCGATGACGTGTTCCGGTGTCCGGGTGCGCCATGGCGACGTCGGCGCGTTCATCGCGAGCCCGTAGTCGCAGAACGAGCACTTGTTCCAGTAGCACCCGCGGGTCGGCGAGTAGAGCGCACCGGGCTGAGGCGAGGCGTACAGGCCGTAGTTCCACACGCCGTAGTTCGGCGACGGCAGAGCATCGACGTTCTCGAAGAAGAACCTCTTCAGTGGGCGGGGGTCGCGGATATCGACGAGATTGTTGACGTCCCCCAGTTCACCACCCCTCTGACAGTGGTCTGCCAGGCGCTTGATGAGCGTCTCGCCCTCGCCGGTGACCAGGTAGTCGACGGCGAAGTCGAGCACCTTCAGCTCGGTCACGTCGCTGATGTACTTGTAGAACTTCGCGGCGATCGGTCCACCGATGGCCACGGAGACGCCGCGTTGCTTCAGGCGGGCCGCAAGGGCCAGCGAGTGCTCCAGCTGGGAGATGAACGGGATCGTCAGGCCCACCAGGCCGGGGCGCATGGCCGCGATCCGGTCGGCGTGGTGGTCGTAGAAGGCGTCCACGACGTCGATCCCGAAGCCGGCTTCGATCTCGCGGCGCAGGGTCACGAGGTTGATGCGGTCGTCCTCCGCCCCCGGCGGCGAGGCGCTGCTGAACGTCCGGTAGGTCGCGGATCGGGACAGCAGGGTCAGCAGGCGCGGCAACAGACTGAGATCGCGCACGGCGTTCAGATAGGCCGGGAGTTCGTAGAAGGCACTCTCGTCGCGAAGGGTGGCGAACGCGCGCTGGAACCGTTCGCTGTCCTTCAGCACGTCGATGAAGAGCGGGAGGAGCGAGTCCTCCTCGGTCTCCTCGTCGAGTCGCCGAACCAGTTCGGCACGCAACTGTTCGACGACGGGCGTCGACATCATGTAGTGCCAGAACTCGATGGCGAGATCCCGCACGACGTAGGAATGACCGGACTCGTCCAGCGCACCGGCGAGGTAGGAAATGCTGTGGTACGGCTGAGTGATGTCCGTAGTCCCGCAGCATGCGAGGTAGATGACCGACTCACCGTCGCTTGCGCGCGCCGCACGTAACCAGTCCTTGTCCTGCCGGTCGAGGACTTCCGTGACAGCGCGAGGCAGGATGTCCTCGAACCGGACAGACATGGTCAGCGGTCGTACTGCTTGGCGATCATGGCGCCGGGGCTGACCTCAAGGGCCTGCACGACGCGCACGTTGTCGGCGTTATCCAGATCCGCGGACGCCAGCATGTCGTCGAGCTGCTCGACCGTGAAGGCGGGCCGGGCGTCCTGGGCCTCGGTGCTCGCGGCGGCGGCCGTAGCGCCCGTCGCCGTGACAGCGGCGGCGACAGCGGCAGTTGCGGCCGCTGCTGCGGCCGCTCGCATGACCTTCTTCTTGCCGGTGCTGGGCGGCTGCTCCTTGTTGCTCATGATCATTCCCTTCCCGTCGTCTCCCGTGCGCACCCCGATGAGTGGATACGCACCTTGTATAACAGCGGCCCAAAGGGTCCGCAACGGTACGTATGAGCCACCGTCATGTCCGGTACGCCGACGCGTTGTTGGTGGATCAGGGTGGCGTTTCCCGGGGCCGCGTCAGCTCTCGCGCAGGGTGAGTGCGCCCTGTCGTACGAGCTCCTCGGCGACCGGGCCGAGTGCGCTGCCCCGGATGACGGACCACCTCACGTCGCTGGACGCCGCCGCCTCCCACAGCTTCTTCGTCAGGTCGCTGATCTCCACGTCGGCCAGGTAGTCGTCCTCGGGTGCGACGAGCCGGTGAGTCGCGGGGCCGGCCGGCTTGACTGTGGTCACCAGGCTGACAGCGGGATTGGGCCGCAGGACGCCGTCCGCATCGCCGTCGACGTCACGGTCGAGGAAGTCGAGGAACCGGAAGTGGTCCGTCACATGTGACCCCGCCGGCCGTGTCACGCTGCCGGCGATGCCGACGGTCCGGACGTCCCCCGGGCGAGGACGGTCACCGGGCTGTCTCCGGACGACGATGTACCCGGTGTGAATGGAGTCGATCCCCGCGTCATCCAGGGCATCCACCATGCGTGCGGCGTACGCCGTCCGTTCCGTGGTGGTCGGGGCGTGTGAGGCGTGCGTGTCCGCGTAGGCCCAGAGCGGGAGCCGGCGCTCGACGAGGACCAGGACATCGAACCCGTCCCTTGCGCCGAGCCATTCACCGATCCTGCGGGGCAGGTCGTCGAGATTGAACAGATCGGTGGTGAGGGACATCAGACCGCCGGGTGCCAGGATCTGGCCGGCCCCGGACACGATCCGGGCGAGAAGCCGTTCCCCGTCAGGGCCCCCGTCCCGGTAGTGCAGGTGTCTCTCTCCCGGCACCTCGGGTACGAATGGGGGGTTGGAGACCACGCGGTCGTACTCCTGGCCCGAGACGGGGCCGAGCAGGTCCCCAAGCACGAAGGTCGCGTTCTCGATGCCGTTGAGGGCGGCGTTGAACCGGGCGAACCGAATGGCCCGGGGGTTGATGTCGACGCCCACCACCTCCTCGCTGTACCGGCTCGCGACCAGCGACTGGATGCCGCTGCCGGAACAGAGGTCCAACGTGCGGCCCACACGGTCCCGGGGCGCGATGCCGGCCAGCCCGACACTGTCGTAACCGGCGTACATGACGCGGTCACCGAGGTCGTCGGCTCCGGTCCACCAGCCGGAGTAGCGGCCGGTGTCGGTCGCCAGCAGGAAGCCGTCCACGCATGTGATGTGGACCTGTGAACGGAATCCGTCGTCGGCCCTGCGCAGTACCCCGAGCGAGAGCAACACGTCCAGGGAGGGTCCGCTGAGGAAGGACCTGACGGCCTGCTCGGCCACGGCTCTGTCCAGCAGGAAGAGCCGGATCGCAGCCGAGAGGGGGTCTGTCCCGAGGACATGCCTGTCGAGGTGGTGGAACGCCGCAGGGTGGAGGTCGAGCAGCGGTATGCCCGACAACGCGCGGATCCCGGTCTCGTCGTAGCCCGCGGCGCGGAGGTCGTCATGGACGGTGCCGATAGCGGCCCGGTCGTCGGGTGCCATCGTCGCGAAGACGGCTCGGCCGTGGCGGCGTTGGCTGAAACTGTCGAGCGTCACGGTTGCTGTTCACCTCAGGTGGGGGCTCCTGCATGTTTCCGCGGCAGGTCGCCGGGCGGCCTGGTGGACGGTGTGGCTCAGGGTCTCTTCCCTCACCCGCCCGGGGTCAATCGACCGAGCCGTCGCCGACGGGAGCCGACGCTCCGGGCCCGGGCCCCTTCCGGCCGCGCTTCGCCGGCCTGCGGCGAGCGGCGGGGCGCGGTCAGCAGCCGGGGCCCTAAGGGCTGTCCCGGTTCACGGTGGCCGGGATCCACCCGCCGCTCCGGTTCACGGTGGCCGGGATCCACCCGCCGGTCAGGCCCGGTGCCGGGATCCGGCCGCCGGCACCCCCCGGGATAGACTCGGCCGCATGGTTCGAGCGTCCCGTGGTGAGGCGGCCCCGGGGATGTGGCGCCGTGAGGCGGGCACCGTGGTGCGCCGGGACGTGGCCGTTCCGGCGCAGGCGGTGGCCCCTTTCGTCATCAGTGCCGGGTTGCGGATTCCCCGGGTTCCCACGGAATGGGCACCGCACTCGCATCCCCTGCACGAGCTCGTCTGGGTCCGCGGGGGAACGCTGACGTCGCGGGTGGGGGACCGGGTCTTCACCGTGTTCGAGGGGCACGGGCTGTGGATGCCCGCGGGGGTGGTGCACGCGGGCCGGGCCACCGCGGGGGCGGAGTTCTACGACGCCCTCTTCTCCCCCGACCGCACTCCGCTCGAGTTCGGGGAACCGAAGGCGATCACGATGACGCCGTTGCTCGAGTCGCTGCTGACCCATCTGTCCCGCACGGATCTCGACGCGCCGGCCAGAGCACGGGCGGAGTCGGTCGTGTTCGACGTGATCGAGCCGTCGGAGCACCAGTTCGCCTTGCAGCTGCCCGGTGACCCCCGCATCGACGTGATCGCCGAAGCCCTGCTGGACGATCCCGCAGACTCCGGCTCACTGGAGGAGTGGGCGCGGCGGCTGGGGATCAGCGACCGCACGGTCACCCGCGCGTTCCGGCAGGCAACAGGTCTCTCCTTCGCGCAGTGGAGGCAGATGCTGCGGGTGCATCGGGCGCTGATGCTCCTCTCCGAAGGTTTCGATGTGATGACGGTGTCCGAGACGCTCGGCTATGCGCAGCCCAGTTCCTTCATCGCCGCCTTCCGGCGCGTCATGGGAACCACGCCGGGCGCGTTCTTCGACGCAAGCCGTGACACCGCTGGAAATGTCCGGAATCCCGTATCGACTGTCCCGAACGCCTGATTGTCGGCATCGCAAGCGGAATATAACCTTCTCGGAGTTAGGTAACCCTTAGTTGTCTCTCGCCGTGGACAGTGCTGTCCGCATGCGGATGAGGTCGCGGCCCGGCAGGTGAAGGCCGGACGAGGGATGCCGCAGTCCTCTCCCCTTCGAACGTCCGGACTCATCGATGTTCACTACCCCCTTCCGGCACGCCGGCAGCCCCGCGGCCGGACCCGCCACGCCGGTGGCCGCCCTCAACGGGCACGACCTCGTGCTGCGGTACAGCGGCAAGCCGGTCGTCCACGGCGTCTCGCTCGCCCTGGAACCCGGCCGCGCGACCGCGCTGGTGGGGCCGAACGGCAGCGGGAAGTCCACGTTGCTGCGCGCGCTCTCCCGGCTGCACCGGGTGGAGGGCGGCCGGGTGACGCTCGGCACCCCCGACGGACCGTCCGAGCGCGACACGTCCCTGCTCAGCGCCCGCGATTTCGCCCGCGAGGTCACGCTGTTCTCCCAGTCGAGGCCGGCGCCCCAAGGCCTGACGGTCACGGAGGTCGTGTCGTTCGGACGCCACCCCTACCGGCGCGGCTTCTCCGGACTGACCGCCGATGACCGGAGCGCCGTCGACCGCGCCATGGGGGTCACCGGTGTGCGGGACATGGCCGGCCGGCCGGTCGGTGAACTCTCCGGCGGGGAGATGCAGCGCGTCTGGCTCGCGGCCTGCCTGGCCCAGGACACGGGCGTCGTGCTGCTGGACGAACCGACCAATCACCTCGACCTCCGCTACCAGGTCGAGACGCTCGACCTGGTACGCGATCTCGTCGAGGAGCACGGCATCGCGGTCGGGGTCGTGCTGCACGACCTCGACCAGGCTTCCCGCGTCGCGGACACGCTCGTCCTGATGCGCTCCGGCCGCGTGCACGCGGCCGGAGCACCCGCCGACGTCCTCACCGCGCAGAACATCGCCGAGGTCTACGACATCCGTGTCGAGGTCGGCGTCGACCCTCGAACGGGCCGTCTCCGCATCGACCCGATCGGACGCCACCCCGGCTGAGGCGGCCGGAGCCACCCCCATCTGCAGCGGCCGGATGCCACCCCGCCCGAGGCGGCACGTCCCCTGCGGCAACTCACTCGACTCATCGCGTCATCGCGTCATCGCAAGAAAGAGGACCGTTCATGAACCGTGCCCATCGCCTGGCGGCGTCAGCCTCCGCAGGGCTCATAGTCCTCGCCGCAACGGCCTGCGGCACGACCTCCGTCGACAAGGCCGACGCCGCCGACAGCAGTGCCGGCGCTTCGCCCGCGTCGGCGAGCTGCGCCCAGGACACCACGACCACCTCCACGAAACCGGTCTCCTTCAAGGACGGCGTCGGCCGGCAGGTGAAGCTGGACAAGCCCGCCAAGCGGATCGCGGTCCTGGAATGGCAGCAGGTCGAGGACGCGCTGACCCTGTGCGTCACCCCTGCCGCGGTCTCCGACGCGAAGGGATACAGCACCTGGGTCAGCGCCGAGAAGCTGCCCGGCGGGGTGACCGACATCGGCACCCGTGAGGAGCCCGACCTCGACACCCTCTACGCGGCCAAGCCCGACCTCATCGTCGTGGAGGCGTTCAAGGCCGACGACGAGACCCTCACGAAGCTGGAGAAGCGCGGCGTCCCCGTGATGGCCACGCTGGGGGCGGACCCGAAGGACCCGATCGGGAACATGAAGAACGTGTTCAGCATGATCGGCAAGGCGACAGGGCGCACCGAGCGGGCCGACCAGGTGCTCAACGCGTTCGACGACCACCTCGCGACGGCGAAGAAGCGGGTCACCGACGCCGATCTGCCGACCAAGGACTTCCTGTTCTTCGACGGATGGCTGGAGGGAGGCAACCTCACCGTCCGCCCCTACGGCAAGGGCGCCCTGTTCACCGAGATCGGCGAAGAGCTCGGCATGAAGCCCGTGTGGACCGACGACGTCAACAAGGCCCACGGTGACGGAGGCGTCGACCCCTCCTACGGTCTCGCGCAGACCGATGTCGAGGGACTCACCGCGGTGGGGGACGCCAACTTCTTCTACGCCAACGACGAAGGGGCCGGCGGGTACGTCGCCGCGCTGGAGAAGAACCCGCTCTGGAAGACCATCCCGGCCGTGAAGGAAGGACGCGCCCACGCCTTCCCGTCGGGCGTGTGGGGCGCCGGCGGCCCGCTCTCCTGCGAGCAGGCGATCGACGCCTACGCCGACGTACTCGACAAGAAGTGAGCGCCACGCAGACTTCGGCGTCCCCGGTGGAAGCGCTGCCGCGCGACGGGCGCGGCAGCGGTCCCGCCGGGGTGGCCGTCCTGGCAGTCCTTCTCGTCCTGACCGTCCTGGTGGGCATGTGGCACCTGACACAGGGGACTTCGGGCGTCGGCGTCGGCGATCTGGTGCGGTACCTCGCCGGGGACCGGGAGAACACCGGCGGACCGCCCGTCGGCGAGATCCTCACCGGCTCGCGGCTGCCGCGCCTGTTCGCGGGCGTGGCCGTGGGCCTCGCGCTCGGCGCGGCCGGTGCGCTGCTGCAGTCCGTCACGCACAACACGCTCGCCTCACCCGACACCCTCGCGGTGTCGGCCGGTGCCTACTTCACGCTCTCGGCCGTCGCCGCCTTCGGTCTCACCGTCCCGTTCTGGGCATCGGGCGTGGTGGCCTTCGCCGGCGGCCTGGCAGCGGCGGCGCTCGTACTGGGCCTCGCGGGCCGGGCCGCGGGTACCTCGGGTACCCGCCTCATCCTCGCCGGGTCGGCGATCGCCATGGCCCTGGACTCGGCGACCGCGATGGTCCTCATCCTCTTCAAGCAGAACACGACCGGTCTGTTCGCCTGGGGGAGCGGTTCGCTCGCCCAGATGAACATCGACGCCTCGGTCCGCGCCTTCCCGGTCGTGGCCGTGGTGCTGTGCGTCGCCCTGGCGCTGTCCCGGCGGCTCGACGTGATGAACCTCGGCGACGACGCCGCCTCCACCCTCGGCGTGCCGATCCGGTCGACCCGGGTGATCGCCGTGGTCTGCGCGGTGGTGCTGTCCAGCACGGCGGTGACACTCGCGGGCCCGATCGCCTTCGTCGGCCTCGGCGCACCCGTACTGGCCCGGCTGCTCGCGGGCCGGATCCGGGCCCTGCGCGGGCACCTCTTCCTGGTGCCCGCCGCCGGGCTGCTCGGCGCGCCGCTCATCCTGCTCGCGGACGCGACGCTGCGCGCGGTGCAGGGTGCGAACGGGGCCGCTTCCATTCCCACCGGCGTGCCGACCGCGCTGCTCGGCTCCGTCGTGATCGTGGTCCTCGCGCTCCGCCTCCGCGACACGGGCCGGCTCAGGCAGCCCCCGCACGCGAGGGTCGCCGCACGCTCGCGCCGCGCGTTCCTCCTCGTCGTGGCCGGCGCGGTGGCGCTCCTGGTCGTGGCAGCCGTCGCGGCGGTCCTGGCGGGCAGCCTCTGGCTGCGGACGGGGGACCTCGCGCTCTGGGTGCAGGGCGCCGCCCCCGACCTGATCGGGCAGGCGCTCGACGACCGGGTCCCGCGTGTGACCGCCGCGATCGTGGCAGGTGCGGCACTCGGACTGGCCGGATGTGTCGTACAGGGCGCGGTGCGCAATCCGCTGGCGGAACCGGGCGTGCTGGGCATCACGGCGGGCGCCGGCCTGGGCGCCGTGGCCATCGTCACGTCGGGTCTGTCCGGTGGACGGCCCCTGCTCATCGTGGCCGCAGTCGTGACGGGACTCGCCACGTTCGGGCTGATCGCCCTGCTGTCCTGGCGCGGCGGCTTCCTGCCCGACCGTTTCGTACTGATCGGCATCGGCTGCGGGTACGGCCTGAGCTCCATCACCACGTTCCTCCTGCTGCGTGCCGACCCGTGGAACACGCCCCGGATCTTCACCTGGCTCTCCGGTACGACCTACGGGCGCACGTTCTCCGACGTCGTGCCGGTCGCGGTGGCCCTGGCGCTCGCGCTCCCCGTGCTGCTCGCCATGCGCGACCGGCTCGACCTTCTCGCCGTCGACGAGGACACCCCACGCATCGTCGGCGTCAGGCCGGTACGCGTACGGTTCGCGGCCCTGACCATCGCCGCAGTACTCGCGGCACTCAGCGTGATCGCCGTCGGCGTCGTCGGCTTCGTGGGGCTCGTCGCCCCGCACCTCGCCCGGTCGCTGGTGGGCGCCCGGCACGGGCGGTCGATCCCGGTCTCGATGCTGCTCGGCGGACTGCTGGTCTGCGTGGCCGATGCCCTCGGCCGCACGGTCGTCGCACCGTCCCAGGTGCCGGCGGGCCTCATGATCGCCCTGGTCGGAGCCCCGTACTTCGTCTGGGTACTCCGGCAGTCCCGCGCATGACGCCCGGCGGCAGCGCAACCGCGCCGACCGGCCTCCCTCCCCCCTTCTCCGTCCCGTCAGGAGCACCGGAATGCCGTCCCAGCAGGAACCGCCCGTGAAGAGCGTCGTCGTCCCCTTCGAGCCCGCTCTCTCGCAGACCCTGCTGAGCCGGCTCGGAGGCCACGAGGTGCCGGAGCGGTGGCAGGCGGTCGACCGCTCCGCCCACGCTCCTCACGTCGTGGCGGTCCCGGGTGACGACGGCGAGGACTGGACCGCTGCCGCGCTCGTGACGGCACGCCCGGACACGGCCTATCTGAAGATCGTCGACGCGCTCGGCGACGTGCCGGCAGCCGTCGCGGCCGTCGTCGCCCACGCACGCCGCCAAGAGCTCGCGCAGGTCAAGTGGGAAGGCTGGACGGCGAGCCCCGAGGACGCCGCTGCCGCCGGCTTCGCTCCCCTGAGTCCTCCGCTCATGCGGTCGGAGGGTGCGGACGGACCGGCGGCGGGTTACGTCCGCTGGCTCGGCGACGGTGTCGTGACCGACCCCCCGTACTACGGGCAGACCACGCACTTCACGTGCGGTGCCGTCACCGCCCTGGTCGCGCAGGCGCACGGGGGGACGCTGCCGCGGGAGGGGCTCGGCCGCCGGGCGGAGCTGACACTGTGGCGCGACGCGACCAACTTCCCCGCATGCGAGCCCGTCGGACTGGGAGTTGCCGTGCGCCGCGCCTGGCCGTCGTCCCCTGTCACGGTCCACCTCGACACGGACCGGCCCGTCATGCTCGACCACTACCCGGAGAAGGAGCAGGAGTGGCGCGCCCTGCTGCAGCGCGCGTCACGTTCGGACGCCGGACGGGCCGGTGTCCCGGTCGACCCGGGCCACCTCTCCATGACCGCGATCCGGGACGCCGTCGGCCGACGGGAGCATGTGCTGCTCCTGCTCTCGCTCGCCGGGATGCAAGGGTTCGACGTGCCGCACTGGGTGCTCTGCCACGGCGTGATACCGGGCGCTGTCGTGATCGAGGACCCCTGGGCCAACGCGGAGACAGGGGACACCTGGGTCGACGCCCACCTCCTGCCGGTCCCCGACGCGTCGCTGGACACGATGTCGGTCCTCGCGCCGGACCGCTTCCGGGGCGCGGTGACCATCGGCCGTCCCCAGCGGAGCGGTGTGTCCTCCTGTGCTCCGGCCGACGAGTAGCCCCGGGCCGCCGCCCCCGGGGTGGCGGCGGCCCCTGCCCGGCCTCAGGTGTTGAATCGTTCAATCGGAATCGCCGAAATTTGAATGCCTGCAAGGCTATGGGCTTGCGGGAGGCATGTCGGTAGCGTCGCCTCTGCAATGAAACGTATCAGTCGCTTCGTGGGTGACGTATGCCCCGACGCCGACGCGAAGGAGCCGAGGCACGTGGCCATGCTGTCCCGCAGATCGTTGTTCGCGGCCGGCGCCGCGACCGCCACCACCGCCGCCATGGCAGCGTCCGGTGCGGACCGGGCCCGCGCGGCGGAGCGTGCGTCGGCCGCGTCGGTCGCGCGGGCCGAGCGGGTGGAGGCGGCCCATGCCGCAGGTCTGCCCGCACCCGTGTCCGGTGCGGCGTTCAGGTCCCCGGGCGCCCGATACCGGCCCGCGGTGCGCTGGTGGTGGGCGGCGCCCCTGTCGGTCGAGGAGAGCGTGCGGGAGGTCACCGCCATCGCCGAGGCCGGCTTCGGCGAGGTCGAGATCGCCTACTCCTCGGACTCCTGGGCCAACGAGGACCAGCGCAAGAACCTGCGCGCCGTCCTCGACGCAGCGGCCCCGCTCGGTATGCGGGTCAGCATGACGATGGGCGCGAACTGGCCCGTCCAGACACCGAACACGGGCTCCGGGTCCGGCTATGCGCAGCAGGAGCTCCAGTACGGGCGGGCGGACGTCAAGGACGGCCGCTTCTCGGGCGAGGTGCCCTGGCCCTTCGACGACCCGGACAGGGAGCGGAAGGCCACCCTGGTCGCCGCCACGGTGGCGCAGGTGACCCAACGCGGTCCGGCGGCCGAGCTGCTGCCCGAGAACGAGCGTCCGCCGTACGGCACGCCCATCAGGATCCCGTCCGAGTCCACCGTCCTGAAGGCAGGTTCACTGCTGGATGTGACCGACGCGGTGGTCGACGGGAAGCTGACCTGGCAGGCCCCGCAAGCAGGTGACTGGATCGTCTTCGGATTCTGGCGTCGCGACGGTGAGCGCGCCGTGACCAGCGTCTTCGACGCCGAGGCAGCGCGCAAAGCCACGGAGTACCTCGACGAGCACCAGGTCGGCAAGGACAACGTCGACGCGTTGAAGCGCTGCGGCGGCGACTTCTTCGAGGACTCCCTCGAACTGAACGCGGACTCCCTGTTCTGGGCGCCTGCGTTCGTCGAGGAGTTCAAGAAGCGGCGCGGCTACGACCTCGTACCCTTCCTGCCGTTGGCGTTCCAGCACGGCATGAGCCGGTACTGGATTCCCACCGAGCCGCCGCGTGCCGACTTCGAGTCGTCCGACGGGCAGGCGTCCAAGGTCCGCGCCGACTACTACCGTCTGCTGACCGACCTGTACATCGAGAACCACCTCAAACCCTTCCAGGAGTGGGCGCGGGGCTACGGGATGGCGTACAAGTCGCAGGCGGCCTACGGGCAGGACCTGGAGCCGATCCGCAGCAATCGTGAACTGGCGCGCATGGGCGGCCGGGTGGAGGGGGAGTCGTACAACTCCGGCGACCGCTTCCCCACGGACATCCGCTTCTACGGATGGCGCTACGCCCTGGACTGGCAGCGAGCCGTGGTCGGGGGAGCCCACCAGGGCGGAGCCGTGCGGGTGTCGACCGAGTTGGGCGCCCAGCCGGAACAGTGCCACCAGGTCGGCCCCGGCGACTACAAGGCGATGATCGACAAGGAGTGGGCCGCCGGGATCACCCAGCCCTTCCTGCACGGCTTCCAGTACATGAGCACCGGCGCCGCCTGGCCCGGCAAGTACCGCTTCGGCGACAACCTGGACAGCTTCAACGACCGTCACAACCCGCAGTGGCCGGCCCTCGCCCGGACCACCGAGTACTGGGCGCGCGGCGGCCTGATCCTGGAGTCCGGGTCTCCCCGCTGCGACGTCGCGGTCTACCGCGACGGATTCCTGACCACCGCGGCACGCCTGTCCTCGGACGAAGGCACCCAGCCGGCCGCCCTGTTCGACACGCTCGCGCTCGAACGCGACGGGTACTCCGTGCAGTACATCGATCCGGTAGGACTCGCGGAGAAGGGCGCCGTGGGCAAAGGGGTGCTGTGCCCGTCCGGGCCGCAGTACCGGGCGTTGATCGTGGACGAACGCGCCCTCCCCGTCGAGGCGGCCCGGGCCGTCGAGCGGGCCGTCGAGGCAGGTGTGACCGTCGTCTTCGTCGGCGAACCCCCGCGGCGCGACACGGCCTACCGGGCAGGCCGCAACGCCGACAGGCAGGTGACGGACTCCATCGCGCGAACCCTGCGCAGCCGTCACGCGGTCCGGGCGGACACACAGGCGGATGCCCTGCAGGCCCTGCGCGGGGCGAAGGTGCTTCCACGCGTGTCGTGGAGCGGCGCTCACGTCCTCACGCAGCTCCGGTACTCCCACGGCGTGCGGTACGTGTTCCTCTACAACCCGACGAACGACGTGGTGGAGTTCACGCCCGCCATCGAGGGCACCGGTGCGGTGTCCGTGATGGACCTGTGGGACGGCGGTGTCGAAGCGTGCGCCCAGTACGCGTTCGAGCACGGGCGCACCCTCGTGCCCGTCCGGCTGCGCGCCCAGGAGACCCGGGTGCTGGCGGTCGACTCCCGCGGCCCGGTCCCGGTGCACGTCACCGACACCGACACCGTCCACGACGACCTGGTCGTGGCCGGCGGCAGGATCGAGCTGCACACCGCGGATGCCGGAAGCCGCACCTTCACCCTGAGCAACGGCCGTCGTACGACGGTGACGGCGCAGCCGGCCCGCAAGGACGCCGCGCGACAAGGACCGTTCACGTGGGGTCTTTCCGTGGAGGCCGAGACGCCCGACGGACCGAAGAGGATCGACATCGCCACCCTGCCCGGCACCTTTCCCCTCTGGGACTGGCGCGACCGCGAGCAGCTCGCTGGCGCGTCCGGAGTCGGTACGTACACCGGCACCCTCACCGTCCCGGACGCCTGGATCGGCCGGGGACGAGGGGTCCGCCTGGATCTCGGCACCGTGGACGGCACGGCAGAGATCCACGTCAACGGCGTACGGGTGGGCACACAGATCGTCTCCGACATCCCCTGGGACATCACCGGCCACATCGAGGCCGGCGGCAACGAGGTCAAGGTGGTCGTGAGGACGACGCTGCGCAACGCCGTCACGCACTACAACAGGTCCAGCACGCGCACCTCTTCCTACGGTCTGCGCGGACCGGTCATGGCCACTCCGTTCGCCGTCACGGCGGTCCATCCACGGAACACCTGACGCCTGAGCCGGGATGCGGGCGCCCGCCCGGATGCCCTACCAGGCGTCCTGCGTCGCGAAGTACCGCTTCCAGAAGCGGAGCTTCTCCGGGGAGGCCACCGGCATCGGCCCGTAGTGCTCGCCGACCTCCATCACGGTCGGTGAGCCGGGGCTGTAGGCCGGCCACATGGGCAGACCGGGGCCGTTGGGGTTGCCGGTGGCGATGTAGTTCGCCAGGTAGGAGGACATGGTGTCGGCGATCCTGCGGTCCTGGCCGGTCCACTCCTGGGTGTCCGGGTTGAGGTTGCCGAAGAAGTAGACGATCTCGGAGCCGTGGTACGCGCCCCGGATGTCATGATCGGGGCCCGGCGGGCGGTGCGTCCAGAAATAGGTGTACACCGGGCGGCCGACGCCCTTGGTCCACTCGGTGCCCCACAGGTACGTCGAGGCCCGGGAGCTGTCGCGGACAGCGTCGTTGCCGGCGAGGGCCGCCTCGTCGTCCGTGCCCGCCGGGTAGAGGCGCAGGAACTCCTCGGCCATCGCGTCGAACTTCCGTCGCGCGGCGCTCACATAGTCGTCCAGGGTGACGTGGACCGGAGGGGCGCCGGGGCGGTCCGGGTAGCCTGCCTGCCGCCAGTACTCGAAGGCGGTCTCGGGCACGGCACCGCTCTCGTCCAGATTGTTGCCGGCCAGGTACCAGACGTCGTTCTGCGCGCGGGCGTCGTAGGTGTCCCGGTAGCCGGCGGGCAGCACCCAGCCGTCGACGACGGGCCTGAAGAGCGGGGGCTTCGCCACCGACTTGGCGTCGACGGTCTCGTCCTTGAGCGACGCGCCGTCCGTGAACTCCTGCCACGGCAGGGCGCGCAGCTGCTTCAGTGTGGCCGCGCCCTTCGTCGCACCGTAGGCGGGACCCTGCTGGAGGGCGGTGTCCATCGTGCGGAGCGACACGCCGAGGTAGCGCAGTTCGGGGTCGCTCGGGCAGCGGACCTGGCTCTCGGCGACGGAGCGCCGGAAGAGCCCGGTGGCGAGCGGGGACATGGACAGCATGTCCGTGGAGCCGGCGCCGGCGGACTGGCCTCCGACGGTGACCTGGCGCGGATCGCCGCCGAACGCCGTGATGTTGCGCCGGACCCACTTCAGGGCCGCGATCTGGTCGAGCAGGCCGTAGTTGCCCGAGACGCCCTGCCGGGACTCCTCGCTCAGCTCGGGGGTGGCCAGGAAACCCAGGGCGCCGAGGCGGTAGTTGATGGTCACCACGACGATGCCCTTGCTCGCCAGGACCGAGCCGTCGAAGCTGGGGTCGGAGCCGCTGCCCGCGGAGAACCCGCCTCCGTAGAGCCATACGTACACCGGGCGCCGCTCGGCGCTGCTCCTGGCACCGGTCCAGATGTTGAGGTTGAGGCAGTCCTCGCTCATCGGGAGGGTGCTCGACGCCTGCGGGGGTGCGTCGCCGAACGTGTCGGCCTGACGGATGCCTGTCCAGGAGGGTGCAGGCTGCGGCGGGCGCCACCGGTTCCTGCCGGCGGTGGAGGAGGCGTACGGGATTCCCTTGAAGACGGTGACTCCGGATGCCGCGGCGGGCACACCGGCGACGAGGCCGGACGCGGTCCGTACCGGCCTGTCCCCGAGCGGCTTCCCGGACGACTCCGCGGCGGACGAGGGCTGCGTGCCGACGGCGTTGAGCAGGGCGGCGCCCGCGGCGACGCCCGCGGTACGGCCGAGGAAGTCCCGTCGGCGCAGCGCCGGGTCCGGGGAGCCGGTGTGGTGGCTGTCTGGCACGTCGTTCATTCGGGTCTCCCGATCATTGGATGGGCCGGTGGCGGCCGGCGCCGCCGTGCGGACGCATGTGGGATCGACGCGCCTGCGGAGCGGCGCCGCGGCGGGGGCGGGCGCCGCCGCTTCGCCTGTCGGTGGGTTTTCGGATGCCTTGCCCACCGCGGGACCGGGCTTGCCTGCCGACACGCTGGACTGAGCGCGTACATCTTGAAATTGTCTGACAAGAAGTGCTTGAAACGTAGCCCTCGTACTCCGTACCGGCAAGATGCCTGCAGCAGAAACATGCATATCTGCTGTGCGTATCAGGTTCGCCCTGCGCACTACTTGTGTCGTTCGGGGGCCGGTATTGCATCCCCGGTAATAATTGTCGGACAATTTTGGCGGCTCGGGGCATCGCCGATGGTTACGTCAGCACGACAGCCCGGCCGACCTCGATGCCTGTTTGCGTGCATCGGAAGCGCGACACCTCGCGCCCCGTACCAACCGCATGGGTGCGGTTCGTACGGGGCGCGGGGCATGCATCGGGGGCGGGGCGGCTCCCGCCCGGCCGGCCGTCGGGCAGCCGGCCTACCGGGTGCCCGTCGGGTCCGGGCCTCGTTGCTGGTTGATGTGTGCCGTGAGCAGGTGGGAGTCGAGCAGGGAGGTATCCGCCGTCCGGTCGGCGCGGGAGTAGCCCGTCAGCATGCGTTTGGTCAGGACCAGGGCCTCGGGGGCGCGGCGGACGAGGGGTTTCGTCCAGGCACCGATGACGTCGTCCAGCCGGTCGAGTGGGGCGGTTCGGTGGAGGAGGCCGAGTCGGTGGGCGGTGGGCGCGTCGAAGACGTCACAGGTGAGCATGAGCTCGCGGATCCTGGCTGCGCCGGCCTCGGAGACCAGCCGGCCCATGGCTCCGCCCCAGGCGGGCGGGAGTCCGACGCCGACCTCGGGCATCCGGAAGCGGCAGGTGTCCGCGCCGGCGCGCAGATCACAGAACGAGGCGAGGGCGAGACCGGCCCCGACCACCCGGCCGTGGAGGCGGGCGATCGTGACGGCGTGGGAGTTCTCCAGCGCCTGGCACAGTCGCTGGGCCTTGTCCGCGATGCGCCGCAGACCGGCTCCGGTCGGATCGGCGGTGAGCGCCGCCCGGTACTCGTTGCGGTCGGCGCCCAGACAGAAGTCCGCGCCCAGGGACGACAGGACCAGGACTCGGATGTCCGGGCGTTCGTGGAGATCGTCGAGCAGAAGGAGGAGTTCGTCCAGGACGGCGATGTCCAGTACGTCGTCCTGCTCCCAGGGGTTGAGCCCGACGTGGAGCACTGGCCCGTCCTGCTCGACGCGTATCGCCTTGCCGGACGGTCTGGGGAGAGAGCGGGTCGTTTCGGTCATGCGAGGGCGACATCCAAGTTCAGCAGGCGCCGGAAGGCCACCCGGGGCGCCATCGAGGGGCGGCGTACGAGGGTGAGCCGGGGGAGGCGCCGAACGAGTTGACTGAGAAGTATCTGGGCCTCCAGCCGGGCCAGCGGTGCGCCGAGGCAGTAGTGGATGCCTCCGCTGAAGGCGAGGTGGGCCGGTTTGCGGCGGGGGTCGAACCGGCCGGGGTCGCTGTGCCGGGCCGGGTCGCGGTGGGCCGCTCCCACCATGAGGTGGACCATCTCGTCCTTGCGTATCTCCCTTCCTGCCAGGACGCAGTCGGCTGCGGCGACCCGGCTGATGACGTGGGTGGGCGGGTCGTAGCGCAGCGTCTCCTCCACGAACCCGGGCACCAGATCGGGGCGGTCGGCGACCAGGCCCCAGCGTTCCGGACGCTCGACGAGCAGAAGGGCCATGGTCGTCAGGAGCTGCGAGGTGGTCTCCAGGGCGGCCAGGAGGACGAACAGGGCCAGGTAGTACACCGATTCGTCGGCCTTGTCCGGGTCGGGTTCCAGCGCGTCCCACGTCTGTATCCAGCGGGAGACAGGGTCCTCGCCGGGACGGGCACGCCGGTCGCTCACCAGGTCCATGAAATAGGCGCGCAGTTCGGCCGTGGCCGCGTCGGACGCGGCCAGCTGGCTTGCCGATGGCAGCAGTTCCTGGGTGAAGACCTGATCGTGGGTCAGCTGCCGCAGCCGGGGCCAGTCGGCGGCCGGCAGGCCGAGCCAGCCGCCGATGGTGGCGACCGGCAGTTCCTCGCCGACCAGCGCCGCGAAGTCGGCCTCCCCGTCGCGCAACTGCTCCGACAGGGCGTCCAGGAGCCGGTCCGTCGTCGTGCTCACCGTCCGGCTGATCCGCTCCACGGTGGACCGGTCGAACGTACCGGCCGCACGACGGGCCCGGGTGTGGTCCGGCGGGTTGAGTGCGGCGAGCGTGTTGCTCATCTCCCGTGACGAGGAGGCGTTCCAGCGGGTGCCCGGCCCCTGTCTGTCGCGCCACCGCTTGTCGGGCTCCAGCCAGTCACGGCTGCGCAGCACCTGGTCGCACACGGCGAAGCCGGTGACGAGCGAGCCGCCCCAGGGGGCGGGGCTGACCTCGCCCCTCGACAGCAGTTCCTCGTAGATGGGGAAGGGATCGGCCTGCCCTGCTGCCGTCCGCAGACGGGAGAAAAGGGAGGCGGAAGCCCTTCGGTCGTGCGTGGGAGTGCTGACAACGCCCATGATGGCGGCCCCTTTCGTAGAACCAGCCGCCATGCATACCCGCATGATCGTTGAAGCATCCAATAACACAGGGAACTCAGGAGGTTACTTAAATCACTCGCCCCTCGTCCATGCCAGGAATCGGCTGAACAGTCCGCCCTTGGGCTGGGATGCGGAGGTGCCCGCCGGGCCCGATGCCCGTGCTCCGGACCTCAGCTCGGCGGCAGCCGGCTGCTGGGGCGCCTGGGACGGCTGCGGCTGCGCGGGCTCGGCGGCCGACGGCACCGACCTCGGGCTGAAGCGCACCGGGAGGGTCACCAGGGAGCGGCTCCACGGCGTCGGCGCCCAGGCCAGCGTCTTGAACGGGACGCGCATCTCGATGTCGGGCAGCCGGTTGAGAAGGGTCTCGACGGCGGTGACCGCGATCATGAACGCCGGGTCCTTGGCGGGGCACGCGTGCGGGCCCGCACCGAAGGCCAAGTGCGCCTTGGCGCTGAGCTGCTGACGGTGCTGGGTCAGCTTGGGGTCGGTGTTGGCCGCGGCGAACGAGACCAGGACGGGGTCGTTGGCCCGGAGCACCCTGCCGCCCATGTCGACGTCGTGCGTCGGGTAGTGGGCCGCGTAGTTGGCGATCGGTGCGTAGTTCCACAGGGTCTGCGCGACCGCGTCCTCGACCGGAAGCCCGGTCTGCCACTCCTCGCCGAGGTACAGCGCACTGCTCGTCGCGATGGTGGCGGTCAGCGGCGCGGTGCCGCCGGAGAGGAGGGTCACGAGCTGGTGCAGCACCTCCTCGTCGGTCAGCTGCGCCGAGTGCTCCATCAGACGTGTCGTCAGGTCGGCTCCGGGGCGGCGTCGTTTGAGGGCGATCAGCTCGGCGAGCGCCCCGCCCAGCACCTCGTCGGCGCCGGGTGTGCCCTCGAAGATGCCGCTGATCCCTGCGATCACGCGGTCACCGATCTCGGGCGGGCAGCCGAACAGATCGCTGAAGACCAGCAGCGGCAGCGGCTGGGCGTACTCGGCCATCAGCTCCGCCTGGCCACGCGGCTCGGAACTGAAGCGGCTGATCAGGTAGTCGGCGGACTGCTGGGTCTGCCGGACGAGCTGCAGCTCGTCGACCGTGGCGAGGCTGTCGGTGACCGCCTGGCGCAGCCGGGCGTGTGCCGCGCCGTCACTGAACAGCGCGTTGGGGCGGTAGCTCATCATCGGCAGCGCCGGGCTGTCCGCCGGGACACGGCCCTCGTTCAGCGCGTTCCAGCGGCGGGAGTCGCGCACGAAGGACGCCGGGTTCTGCAGGACGTACAGGGCGGCGTCGTAGCTGGTGACCAGCTCGACCTGGACATCCGGGGCGATGTCCACGGGTGCGCTCAGACCGGCCGAGCGCAGATGCGCGTAGTGGCCGTCGGGGTCGGCCCCGAAGGAGGGGCCGTACAGCTGGACGTTCCCGTGCGCGGGGCAGCCGGGAGGGGGTATCTCCTGGGAGTCGAGGGGCTGTTGCATTCCGGTGCTCCTAGCCGAGTAGGGACATGAGGTGTTTGACGAGGGTGATGAGCGCCTGGGCCGAGGAGTTCTCGTCGCGTACGTCGCACTTCACGACGGGAGTGTCGGACGTCAGGTTCAGCGCCTCGCGGACTTCGTCGAGCGGATAGTCCGTGGTGCCCTCGAAGTGATTGACGCCGATGGCGTACGTCAGGCCGAAGCTCTCGACCAGGTCCAGGACGGGGAACGACTCGTGCAGCCGCTCGGGATCGACGAGGACCAGCGCCCCCAGTGCGCCCCGGGACAGCTCCTCCCACATCTCCTTGAAACGCTCCTGACCGGGCGTCCCGAAGAGATAGAGGACCAGTGTGTCGCTCAGGGTGAGGCGGCCGAAGTCCATGGCTACGGTGGTGGTCGTCTTGAGCGGGGTGCCCGACAGATCGTCGAAACCCTCGCTGGCCTCGGTGATCTCCTCTTCGGTCCGCAGCGGCTCGATCTCGGAGAGACTGCCGATGCAGGTGGTCTTCCCGACCCCGAAGTGCCCCACAACGAGGACCTTCACCGCATTGGAGACGTCTGGATCCAAGTGCACGCGTTACGCTCCGAATCGATTCTTCAGGCCTTCGAGCACGGCGCTGACCAGTTCTCTGTCGACACGTTCGGCGCGCGGTATCGGTCTCCTCACGAGGATGAGCTCGTCCTCCTCCAGCTGCGCCAGCAGAATGCGCACGATGCCCAGGGGAAGGTGCGTGTGGCCGGCCACCTCGGCCACGGACAGGAAGCCGTCGGTGACCAGGTCCATGACCTGACCCGCCTCCGGGGAGAGCGTGCGCGCCGCGGCCGATGTGTCCTGTGCCGCCATGACGAGGGTGGTGTGTTCGTACTCGTGGTCCGGAGGCAGGGCCCGTCCGTTGGTGATCACGAAGAGCGGGACTAACGGGGACGTCAGCTCCAGGTCGAGGTCCTGCTCGGGCTCGTCAGGCATGGCCTGCCCCCTCCCGCCGTGCTGTCGGCTCGGTCAGTCTGGGCACGACCTCGTGCAGGCGCGTGGTGAACTCCTCGATGTCGCAGTCGTGCTCGGCGGCGGCGGCCAGGAAGGCCCCGGTGCCGGCCGCCATCAGGAAGATCCAGCCGTGCTGGAACTCGATGACCGTCTGCCGCCACTCGGCGCCCTCCAGGACGCCCGCGAACTGAGAGGTGACCCTGCTGTACGCGTGAATGCCGGTCATGGCGGCGGAGATCGTGTCCGCCAGGTCCCGGTTCATCCCGCTGGTCGCCCCGCGGGGCAGACCGTCGGCCCCCAGCAGCACCGCGTGCCTGGCGCCCCGCACATCGGCGATCACCCGGTCCAGCTCGGCGAGCACGAAACCGGATTCGCCGTTGCCGCCGCGCCGGGGCGTGCCGGTGTGACGCGTGCCCGCGTCGTCCTCCGTGTTCACCCGGGGCGGCGAGGTGAGGTTGTTGCCCAGCCGGGCGACGAGCCGGTGCATGCGGAAGGAGATCTGCTGCATGTCGACGTCGGGCGCCGCGGCGGCGGCCAGGTACGCACCCTGCCCCGCCCCGATCAGAAAGCTCCACCCGTGCGAGAACTCGATGATCGTCTGGTTCCACTGCCGGTCCTCCTCGGGTCCGGCGAAGTGCGCTGTGGCCCGGCTGAGCGACTGCATCCCGGCCATGGCCGCCGAGATGGTGCGCACCTCCTTCTCGGCCAGGCCCTCCGTGGCCCCACGAGGAAGGCCGTCCGCGGACAGCAGGACGGCGTGCCGTGCCCGGGGCACGTTGTGCACGATGTCCTCGAGCATCCACGACAGGTCTGCGCTCATGTGTCTTCGGACCCTTCGAGCGGCGTGGCATCAAGATTGCGGCCCGAGAGCGTGCCGCGCTGGAAGGCGCCCAGGCTGCGTCCGGAGGAGCGGACGGGCTCCTCAGGAGCCCGCGGTGCCGGCCGGACGGCCTCGGGGTCCGGCACGCTCGCGATGGGTGCCTGCCGCGACCCGCGCTTGGGCAGACCGTGCGTCGTGCGGGGCGCAGCGGTCTGCGGCCGGCCCTCGTTGCGCAGGATGCTGCTGACGGGGGCCTCCTGGGCCGGGGGTGTCTCCTCCATGGTCCACAGCTCCTCGGGCAACAGGACGACGGCCCGGACGCCGCCGTACCGGGAGACTCCGGTGACATCCACCTTGAAGCCGTACTGACGTGCGATCAGACCGATCACCGGGAAGCCGAACTTCGGCTGGTTGCCGAGCTGCGACAGCCGCGGGACGACATCGCCGGACAGCAGCTCCGTCGCCCGCTGCCGGTCCTCGTCGTTCATGCTGACGCCGGCGTCGTCGATGACGATGCACAGATTGTTCTGGATCCGCTGGAACGTCACCTCGATCGGCGCGTCCTGCTGGGAGAAGCTGGCAGCGTTGTCGAGCAGCTCGGCCACGGCGAGGGCCACGGGGGCGACCGCGGATGCCTTCAGTGCGAGACCGGTCTGCTGCATGATGGCGACCCGGTTGAAGTTCCGGATCTGCCCCTGGGCGCTGCGCACCACGTCGTAGACGCTGGCGGGCCGGTTGCGGCGGCCGAGCGGCGCACCGCACATGACCGCGATGCCCTGCGCCTTGCGCGCCATCTGCGCGTTTGCGTGGTTGACTTCCAGCAGGTCGCTGAGTACCGCGTGCCCGCCGTACTTGCGCTGCACACCGTCCAGAAGCGTCGTCTGCTCCGCCGCGAGGCTCTGCAGGAAGCTGGCAGCACCCTTGAGGACTGCCTTGGTGTTCTCCTCGGCCGCCTCCTTGGCCTCCCGGAGGGTGCCGTCCTGCTGGCTCATGAACCGGTGCAACTCGGCTCTTGAAACATGGAGTTGGCTGTCGGATGCGTGGAGCTGGCGCCTCAGCTCCGCCTCTGTCTGCTTCTTCTTCGCCCCGAGGGCTCTGTTGCGGGCGGCGAGTGCCACGGCCACGACGACGGCTATCGCCGCCACCGCAACCAGGCACCACACAAGTGCGTCTTGAATCATGGAAACCTTTCCCGGCGCATGGCATGCGGACGGCGGACGCACCTCGCGAGGACCCGCGACGCAGCAGCCGGGCACGGCCCGGCCGCTGCTGCGTGGAGAGACGGGCCGCCGATCGCAAATCAGCATCTGAACCTATTGGATCAAGATCACAGATGCCGGGATGCTATCACCGGATCCGCCCGCCGAAGGACCTCCGGCGCGGCCGCGAATTCGCTCAACAAGCGCTCTGTGTAGGCATGTTGAAGGGCCCGCTCGCCTCGGTCGCGGCCGGCACTCGCATCCCTCACCGTCGGTCCCTGACTGCCTCAGGGGTCTTCACAAGAGGAATGACAATCTCTCATAAGTGGTTGTGCGGTGAACAATCGGTGTCCGGGAATCACGTTCACGGCGGGGTTACGGCTTGCGGGCGACCGCCACGTAGCCCGCGCTGACGATGTCGTCCTGGCCGGGGACGGGCTCGCCGAGTTCCGGGTGCCACGCCTCGGCTGCGACGATGCCGGGTTCGACGATCTCCAGGCCGTCGAAGAACGCGGCGACCTGGTCGCGGTTGCGGGGGGCCAGGGTGAGGGTGTTGGCCTTGTACATGTCGTCGACCTTGCGGGTGGTCTCCGGGTGGAAGTCGGCGGTGAGGTGCGAGATCACCACGTGGCTGCCCGGTGCCAGTACGTCGGTCAGCCTGCTCACCAGCTCGTAGGCGCCGTCCTCGTCGCTCACGAAGTGCAGCAGGGCGATCATGGAGAGCGCGACCGGCCGGCTGAAGTCGAGGGTCTTGCCGGCCTGCTCGAGGATGGCGTCGACGTCCCGCGCGTCGGCCTGCACGTAGTCGATCGCGCCCTGGGGGCTGCCGTTCAGCAGGGCCTCGGCGTGGGCCAGCACGATCGGGTCGTTGTCGCAGTAGACGACGCGGGTGGCAGGCACCGTCTGCTGGGCCACCTGGTGGAGGTTGGGCTCGGTGGGTATCCCCGTCCCGATGTCGAGGAACTGCCGGACGCCCTGGCCGGACAGCCAGCGGGTGGCCCGGTGCATGAAGGCCCGGTTCACCTTCGCCATCACCGGGACACCGGGCTCGAGCGCCAGCATCTGACGCCCCATCGCCTCGTCGACGGGGTAGTTGTCCTTGCCGCCGAGGAACCAGTCGTACATCCGCGCGGGATGCGGCTTACTGGTGTCGATGTGCAGGGCGGTGGCGTCGTTCGCCGGTCGGGACATCGTGAACTCCAGAGTGCGTGAGGCAACGGACGATCAGCTCGCCCCCAGAATAGGGAACTTGTGCGACCGGCGCGCGTCCCCCTGAGCCACCTCCGGCACGACGGAACCGGACCGCACCGGGCCCGTCAGTTGCCGTGGCTGCGTGTCGTGCCGCCGAGCACGGTGAACGTGTAGTCACCGGAACCGGCCGTCATGGTGAGCGCGTCGTCGGAGGCCTTCTCGACCGTCAGACCGGAACCGGTGTGCCCGCGGTGACCGGAGGCGTACACCGTCCGGCCGCTCTCGCGCACCACCGACTGCTTGCCGCCGAGCAGCGGCAGCTTGATGGTCGCGGTCGAGCCGACCGGCACCACGGCGTGGTAGGTGAGGGTGTTTCCGTCGCGCTGCCAGGAGCTCTCCACCATGCCGCGCACCGTCCGCTGCCGGCCCGAGGCCGAGGTCAGGTCCCCGACGACATCGGGGGCGAGAGTCAGGGTGCGGTAGCCCGAGCCGGTGCTGCCCTGCTGGATGCCGGCGAGCTGGGAATAGAACCACTGGCCGATGGAGCCGCCGAGCCCGATGTGATCCTTCGACGACGTCCCGTCCGGAGCGGACGAGTTGTTCCACTTCTCCCAGATGGTGCCCGGCCCCTCGTTCACCATGTAGCCGAAGCTCGGGTAGTCGGTGCGCGTCGCCACGGCGAACGCGACGTCGTTGCGGTGGTACTTCCCCAGCGCGTCGAACACGTACTGGGTGCCGACGAACCCGGTGGTGACATGGTCGTCGTGCGCCCTGATGTCCTGCACCAGCTTGCCGACGGCCGCCTGCTCGCGGGACGCCGGTACGAGGCCGAGGGCCAGGGGCATCGCGTACGACAGCTGGGTGCCGGTGCCGTAGACGCCGGTGTCCGCGTCGTAGTAGCGCTTGGTGAACCCTTCGGCGATCCGGCCGGCCAGCGCGCTGTAGCGCTTCTCGTCGGCTGAATTGCCCACGACCGCAGCCATCTTGGCGAGCAGCCCGGCGTCGAGGTAGTAGGACCCGGTCTGGAAGTATTCGTGCGGCGTGCTGACCGTGGCCTGCCAGTCGTCGCCCCAGGACGTGGGGGAGTCGACGATGATGTGGTCGGCGTCGCTGATCGTCCCGAGATAGTCGACCCAGGCCTTCACCTGGGTGTAGTTGGCGGTGATCGGCGCGGTGCTGCCGTACTGGGTGTAGGAGTCCCAGACGATCTGCGGATACGCGGAGCCCCAGGCGGGATCGGTCTTCCAGTCGTTCTGGCCGCCGTTGGCCGGCGCCACGGACGGGACACTGCCGTCCGCGTTCTGGCTGGTGACGACGTCGCCGAGCCACTTCGAGTAGAACGACTGCATGTCGAAGTTGCTCATCGCCTCCTGATCCGAGTCGCCGGCGTCGCCCAGCCAGCCGTGCTTCTCCCGGGTCGGGCAGTCCAGCGGCATCGACTGGAGATTGTTGAGCTGGGTCTGCGTGACCGCGTCCTGGATCTTGTTGAGCGTCGCGTCCGACGTGCTGAACCGCCCCGTCGTCGCGACGTCGTTGTGGACCGCCTGCGCGGTGACGGTGACCTCGGCGTCGTCCGGCAGGCCGGTCAGCTCGGCGTAGCGGAAGCCGGCGTAGGAGAAGTGCGGGGCGTATGTCTCGGTCCCGGTCCCGCTGAAGGTGTAGTGGTCCGTCTGCCGGGGCGGGTCGGCGGCGGAGAAGCTGATGTTGGAGGTCGAGACGTGTCCGTTCTCGTCGAGGATCTCGCCCTTCTTGATGTCCACGGTGCTCCCGGCCGGCGCGGAGGCCCGTATCGTGACCCAGCCGGTGTAGTTCTGGCCGAAGTCGAGGACCCGCTGACCGGGTGCGGGACGGGTCTCCTTGACCGGCGCGAGCGTCCTGACGACGCGGGCCGGCGGTGACATGTCCGCCTCCGGCCGGGATATCGCGTCGTACGTCGTGGCGGGCTTCCCGCCGTAGACGCCGAGTTCCGCGAGACGGAAGGTGCAGCTCTCGCCCCTGCAGGCCAGCTTGGTGGCGGTGACCCGCACATACCTGCCGGTGGTGTCCGTCTTCAGCACCACGGGTGAGGTACCCGGGCCGGCCTGGTCGGAGCCGGTACGGTCGGCGACGGTGGTGGTCGTGGCGTCGGCGAAGTCCGGGTCGTCGCTGACCTGGACCCGGTAGCGCACCGGGAATCCGGCGGCCACCAGATCACCTGCCGGATCGTTCGTCGGCCGGGCGGGGAAGAGCCGGATCCGGTCTATGTGCCGGTCGGCGCCGAGATCGGTCTGCACCCACTTGGTGGTGTCGGAGGCCGGGACGATCGCTGAGTGGTAGCCCTGCGAGGAGTCGGTGGAGCCGTTCGTGCCGTCGGTGAGCGCGGCGCGCGACCAGCCGGAACTGTCCGTCGAATCCAGTGCGGTGACCGGTTTGCCCTGTGCCAGGCTCGACGGGTGCGAGACCGGGGCCACCGCGTGCGCGGCGTCCCACGAGCTGTCGTCGAAGCCGGCCGTGTCCCAGCCGGGGACCGACTTGCGTGCGTCGTATGTCTCGCCGTAGTAGAAGTCGTCCCCGGTCACCGGGCCCGCGGCCGACTTCCAGGACGTGTCGGTGCCGAACGATGCCACGGAGCCGTCGGTGTAGGTGACTTCGAGCTGTGCCAGGAAGGAGGGCCGGCCGTTGAACGCCCCCTTGCCCGCCATGAACGCGAGTGCGTTGCCGCCCTTGCGCAGCTGTTTCGTGACGTCGAGGGAGCGGTAGAGCACGCGCGTGTCGTAGTCGGTGACGGACGAGTCGAGGACCTCGGCGGGTTCGACCCGCTTGCCGTTGAGGTGCGGTTCGACGATTCCCTGGGCGGCGAAGTACAGCCGTGCCCGGGCGACGGGCTTCTTGACATCGATGTCGCGGCGGACCAGCGCACCGTCGTCGACCTGCAGCCACCACGCCGACCAGTCGGAGGGTGCGAGCAGTCCGACGTCGAACGACGAGGCGGCCGACCAACGGGACGCCTCGCCCTGCTTGTTCCAGGTCCGCACCGACCAGGCGTACGTGTGGTCGGCGGCGAGCGGAGGTCCCGTGTACGCGACGTCGGTGGAGTTGTCCGAGGCCACCCGGCCCGAGTCCCAGCCGGGAGCCGGCTTCCCGGCGGTGCCTGTCCGGGCGGGTTCGACGCGTATCTGGTATCCGGTCTGCGCCTCGGCGCGCGCCGAGGCGTTCACGGTCCAGGAGAGTGTGGGCCTGGCCTCGCCGACGAGGACGCCCGTGGACCGGCTGTCGGTGCCGTCGATCCCGTCGGCGCGCAGGTGGGTGGGGGCGAGAGCGCTGTGGCCGTGGCCCGGTGGCGGTACGGGCGCCGCGGCGGAGGTGGCGGGAACGGCGAGCGCGGTCGCCATGACCGTGCAGAGCAGGGCGGCGTACGGCCTCATGCCGCCTCTTCGGTGCCTGAACGGTGTCACAGGAGCGTCCCCTCGGCCTCAATAAAACGTTTCAATCGACCGTGGCACTTTCTATCCCTCGCCGGGGTGAGGGGGCAAGACCTATGACCCGACATGAACTGCCGTCGGGTGAAGTCGCGTTCGCCCGTCGGGGGAGAGGGGCGGTGATCGACGTCGCCCGCACTGCCCCCGGCCTGGGTCGAAGAGATAGTTACCACGGCGTAACTTACTGACGGGTTACCTTCGGTAAGTTCCGCTGCTAGCTTGCGCTCACCTGCATTTCGGAGCAGAGCGAGGAGTGAGCTGTGAGCCGCAAGAGCACCCGTTCGCGTTCCACCTTCGGTACCGCGTACCCGGCGACTTCCCCCGGTCGCCGACACCATCACGGCGCCGCACGCGTGTGGGCGGTCGCCGTGACGACGGCCTGCGCGGTCGCGTACGCCGTACCCGCCACCGCCGCCGACGGGACGACGGAGCCGGTGGTGTCCCGGGGTGTCACGATCCCCGACTTCTACAACCCGCCGGCCGAACTGCCCGCCGCCAACGGCGCGCTGGTCCGACACGAGGCACTGCCCCTGGGGCTGAGCATCCCCGGACTTGACGGCCGCCCCATGCCGGGCACAGCCACCCGGCTGATGTACAAGTCCACCGACTCGAACGGCGCGCCGGTCGCCGTGACCGGTGCGTACATCGAGCCGTCGGCCGCCTGGAAGGGCGGCGGGGCGAGGCCGCTGGTCGCGGTGGCCTCGGGCACCATGGGCCAGGGAGACCAGTGCGCGCCCTCGCTGGCCCTGGAACACCCGCTGACCCTGAACGGCGAGACCGTGTCGGTCGGTTACGAGGCGCTGGCCATCTACCGCCTGCTCTCCGCCGGCACCGCGGTCGTCGTCACCGACTACGCCGGACTCGGTGCGACCGACCGGCTGCACACCTATGTCAACCGTGTCGACGAGGGGCACGCCCTGCTGGACGCCGCCCGGGCCGCGCACGCGGTGCCCGGCGCGTCCATCACTGCCGAGTCACGCACGGGTCTGTACGGATACAGCCAGGGCGGCGGGGCCAGTGCGTCGGCCGCCGAGCTCCAGCCCTCCTACGCACCCGACGTCGAGCTGTCCGGCACCTACTCGGGTGCGCCGCCCGCCGATCTCACCGCGGTCATGAAGGGCATCGACGGCAGCGCACTCGCCGGTGCCCTGGCGTGGTCGATCAACGGCTTCGCGCAGTCGGACGCCGACCTCCGCAACGTCGTCGAGGCCAACATCAACGACGCCGGCAAGGCCGCGCTGAAGGACGCCTCGACCATGTGCGTGGGCGACGCGATCCTCGGCTACGGCTTCGCCAAGAGCAATAAGTGGACCAACAGCGGCAAGTCCATCGGCGACGTCATCGCCGCCGAGCCCCGTGCACAGGCCGCTCTCGACAAGCAGCGCATCGGAAACCTCAAGCCCGCCGGGCCGGTGCGACTGGCGACCGGCGTCCAGGACGACATCGTTCCGCACGGCCAGGCCCGGCAGCTGGCCGTGGACTGGTGCCGCAAGGGCGCCGATGTCAGCTACAAACCCGTCGTCCTGCCGAACCTCGGCGACAAGCTCCTCACCAACCACATAGCCCCGCTCATCACCGACCAGGGCGACGCGATCTCCTGGCTGACCGACCGCCTCTCGGGCCGGCCGGCCACATCCAACTGCTGGTCCCTGCCGGTCCAGCCCTGACCCGGCGCTCCGCTCCCACCGGGCTCACTGCCCGGTGGGAGCGGAGCCACTCCGTACGGTGCACGGCCCACGCGCTGGGTGCCCGGACGGGCGGGGCCGGCGAAGACACCGCGGTCGGCACCGGCGAAGGCTCCTTGGCGGCCGGCTCGTTCAGCGGGTGGGGCGGGCCGGGCGCGCCCCTCTGCCGGTGGCACCGTTGCGCGGCGGCGGACTGCGGAATATCCGGGTGCGGGGCGCCGGGGACAACCCTTAGGGTCTGCGGCATGCACCTTTTTCAGATCTACGGCTGACAACGAAGGGGCGCAGTGCCCCGCCCGCGTCCGGCATGACCGTTGCGCGCGCCCACGACCCGGCATCTCCGCCGGGGCTGGCCGACGTGCAGGTCTGCCATCTCCCTTCCGCCGTAGAGCCGAAATGAGTGATCTTCCATGTCCCGTTCCCGTGCGCACATCGCGATGATCGGTGTCGCCGCCGTCAGCCACGTGCTGCCGAGCCTTGAGGTCATCCGTGAACTGGTGGCCCGCGGCCACCGGGTGACCTACGCCAACGGCCCGGCCGTGGCCGACCGGATCGTGGCCACCGGGGCCGAGCTGGTCCCGTGCGGGACCGTACTGCCGGCCGACAACATCTGGCCCGACGACCCCATCGCCGCGATGAGCATCTTCTTCGACGACGCCGTCCAGGCCCTCCCGCAGCTGCGGGCCTTCTACGACGAGGACCCCGCGGACCTCTACCTGTACGACATCGGCGCGTACGCCGCGCGTGCGCTGGCCGAATCGCAGAACCGCCCCCTCATGCAGCTGTCCCCGGCCATCGTCGGCTGGGAGAGCTACGGAGAGGACGTGGCGGCGCAGATCTGGAAGCTGCCCGGCGCCGACGCGTACCGGGCTCGGTTCAGCCGGTGGCTCGCCGAGTGCGGTGCCTCCACCACCGACATGGACGCCTTCTGCAGCCGCCCCTCGAACACCCTCGCCCTGATCCCCCGGGCGATGCAGCCGCACGGTGACGACGTCGACACGGACACCGTGACGTTCGTCGGCTCGTGCACCGGCCCGCGCGACGGTGAGCAGACCTGGACCCGCCCCGCGGACGCGGAGCGCGTCCTGCTGGTCTCGCTGGGTTCGGCGTACACCGACCGGCTTGAGTTCTACCGCCGGTGTCTGGCGGCGTACGGCGACCTGCCCGGCTGGCACGTGGTGCTCCAGGTCGGCAGGCACACCGACCGGCGCGAGCTCGGTGACATCCCGTCCAACGTCGAAGTGCACCCCTGGGTGCCCCAGCCGGCGATCCTGGAGCAGGCCGACGCCTTCGTGACCCACGCGGGCATGGGCGGCAGTTCCGAGGGGCTCTTCGCCGGCGTCCCGATGATCGCCGTTCCCCAGGGCGTCGATCAGTTCATGAACGCCGACCGGCTCGTGGAGCTCGGCGTCGCCCGCCGTATCGACACGGAGGACGCCACGGCCGATGCCCTGCGGACCGCCCTCGTCGAGCTCGTCGACGACCCGGCGGTCGCACGCCGTGCGGCGCGGCTGCGTGCGGAGGTGAGGGCCGAAGGCGGCACCATGAGGGCCGCAGACCTCATCGAGGAGCTGCTGGCCTGAACTCCCGGACGCACGCGGTGGGGTGACGAGCGGCGTTCTGCCGGTTGGCACCCCACCGTGCGCGGGTCCCGTTGCGACCGGGTTGTCGTCCCGCCGCGTGCGGGCCCCGTCGCGACCGGGACCACCGCTCCGATGTCAGCCCGGGGCCCTGCGACTGAGGGCCTCCCACGCCTCGTAGAGCCCAGTCCTGGCCCGGTTCATTTCCTGGACCTGGTCGTAGGACTGGGCGCCGACGACGAGCCGCCGGGGCGGGTCCGGCAGCGCGGCCAGTTCCATGATGACGGGGGCAGCCGTGGCGGGCGGCGGTCCGCTCTCGTCGCCCCACATCTCGGCGAGTTCGGCGCGCAGGGGCTCGTAGTGCGGGAGGGCGTCCGTCATCGTGGTGCCCTGGGTGAACAGGCCGGTGTCGTAGCCGCCCATCTCCACGACGGTGACCTTGATGCCGAGCGGCTCGACCTCCATCGCCAGCGCCTCGCTGACCGAACTGAGCGCCGCCTTGCCCGCGCCGTAGAAACCCACCGACGCCATGCCGCCGCCGGCGCCCATTGAGGTGATCTGCAGGATGCGGCCGGAGCCCTGCGCGCGCAGATGGGGCAGGACGGCCTGGGTGACCCAGACGGCACCGAAGAGGTTGACGTCCAGATGCCCACGGATCTGTTCCTCCGTGGCTTCCTCCACCATTCCGTAGAGCATGCCGCCGGCGTTGTTGACCACGACGTCGAGCCGGCCGAAGGCCGCCGCCGCGCGGTCCGCCCCGTCGAACACGGCCCGGCGGTCGGAGACGTCCAGCGGCAGCCGGACGAGCGCGTCCGGCTGCGCGGCGGCCAGGGCCGCGAGCGGCTCGACGTCGCGGGCCGCGGCCACGACTCGGTCGCCGGCGGCCAGGGCCGCCTCGGTGAACGCTCTGCCCAGGCCCCTCGAAGCGCCGGTGATGAACCAGACTTTGGCGGTCGTCATAGAATCCCATCCCTTGAGCGAGACGGTTCGTCTCGTCTCGTCTCGCTCAAGAATGCAGGCGTGCCGTGGCCTTGTCAACACGAACCGGTCCGTCTCGTTGAGGTGATACCTTGCCCCCATGCCCCAGCCCATGAAGCCGGACCGCTCCCGGCGCAGCGAACGTTCGCGGCAGGCCATCCTCGAGGCGACCCGTGCGCTGGTCTCCGAGGTCGGATACGGCAAGGTGGCGATCGAGACCATTGCCGCCCGGGCCGGTGTCGGCAAGCAGACGATCTACCGCTGGTGGCCGTCCAAGGGGGCGGTGATCTTCGATGCCTTTCTGGCGCTCAGCGAGGGCGCCGAGGGGCAGGGGGCGGCGCTGCCGGACACCGGCGACATCGAGGCCGACCTCCGGGCGGTCATGCGGGCGACGGCCGCCGAGTTCGCCGACCCGGAGTTCGAGAGGCCGGTCCGCGCGCTCAACAACGAGATCAGCAACGATCCCGAGCTTGCCGCGCTGTACCGCGAGAAGCTGGCCGGACCCGTGGACGAGGCCAAGAAGGAGCGGCTTCGCAGCGCGCAACGGTCCGGCCAACTGGCTGCGGACGCCGACCTCGACCTGGTCCTGGCGGTGCTCTACGCGCCCCTGTTCCAGCGCTGGCTGCACCGCTCCGGCCCGCTGACCGCCGAGTACGCCGACGCCCTCGTCGATGTCACGCTCAGGGCGTTCCGGCCCTGAGGCCGATGGCCGGGACCGGGGCGGCCCACCGCGGGCGCGGACTGTCCGGGGAAAACGGTGCGGGGCCGCGCGGTGTGTTCACCGTGCGGCCCCGGGCCGTTGGATCTCGTGCTGCGT